>DASVQP010000102.1 GCA_036389135.1 Longimicrobium sp. | reverse complement strand
GAGCGGAGGGAGAAGCTTGAGCAGGGCCGCCGCGAACGAGAGCGGCGCCGGAAGGAGCCGATCAAAGCAGCGGCGTGATCACCGGCGAAGGTGTAACTCTCACGAGCAGGCGATTTGTTCGGGAACCGCTGAAGCAGTACAAAGGTTGAATCACCACAGCAGGACCGCAACAGCTGATGTTGAGGTACGAGACCACGGCAATAGACTTTTGCCGTGGTCTCCGGTCGTGGCCAGCCGCTAGTGATGCCGTGGGGCGGATGAACATGCTCGTGACCTGGCTTGGGCGTGAGCTTTCGCCGTGAGCGCTGGCCGAACGACGACGCCGGCGAAGGCCTTGTGGGCACGCAGCACTCTTCCCTAAGCGCAACCCACACCGCTCGTTGGCGGTGAGGAGTGGGTGAGTCCACAGTATCGGGCTTTCGGCTCCGAAAACGGATAGGCGCAGGACGGCTTTCGGCGTCAGGATTTGTTTACGACTCGCGGCATTGTATCAGCAGAAAACACCACCGGCACTCCGGGCGGATTCAGGTAGGGGAAAGCAGCGGGACGCCGGACGCCAGCGGATCAGCCCCGGTCGGTTTGTGCGGGTGCGCGGGGCGCAGCAGCACAACCTGAAGAAGATGTACGTCGACATCGCTCAGCGCCGCTGGTGGTTTCACCGGCGTGTCGGGATCGGGAAGGTCGTCGGCTCGCGTTCGGAACAGTGTACGCCGCAGGCGCAGCAACGCCATGGGCGCGCGGGGACACGGCTTCCTGGAGTACTTCGAGCGCGAGCGCCTGACGACCCACCTGGAGGACTGGATGCGGGAGGTGGCGCCCGCGAAGGGCTGAGTAGCCGCGCTGCACCTCCGCGGCCCGCGTTTCACAACAGGCACAAGCCAACGGTTCCGCAGGAATCATCACTCACCGCTGAGCCGTTCGTGGCGTCGGGTGCAACACCCGCTATCCGAAAAAAAATGTTGACACACCCGGCCGTGGCACCCTATCCTGTTCTTGCTACGCGCTGCTACATCCTGCTACAGAGCTCCAACGCACCCGCCTGCGCGAGCACTTCCCGCACCTCCGCACTTCGTCCCTGGCTCGAGCTGGCCGTCTCCCGGACAGAGCCCCTTCCGGTACCTCCCCACGCCCGAGCCGCAGCGCCGCGCGGACTCAATCACATCCCCACTTTATCAGAGGAAACGCATGGCGAACGTGCTCAAGAAGGCAGGTGCCGGGCTGGTGCTGGTGACGGCCGTGACGCTGGCCGGGTTTCCAAGTCGCGACACGGCCGCAATCACCATTACCCCAAACGTGCCGTCAGACCTCGCCACCACGGATACCACGCTGTCGAGTGCGGCGGCGTTCGCGTGGAACGAGTTCATCGCGCTCAACTGGCCCGCCGTGCGGCAGACGGGCGCGGACAGCACGCGCGACGTCGCGGACGACACGGCGACGTTCGGCGTGCCGAACGATCCCCGGCCGCTGGTGTGGCACACGTTCCGGTCCAAGGTCGAGATCTTCTCGCCCACTGGCTCCACGCCCTACGGCTACGCCACGAACAGCTCCGGCACCAACTCGTACGGCTATGACTCGCTGCCGCGCTACACGTACCAGAACGGTGTCAGGCCGGCAAACGGTATCGCTTCGGCCTCGGTCCCATGGATCAACCTGGACGAGACGAACGAGATCGGGCTGGACGCCATGTATGCGGGTGTGGGGACGGGGCGGACGGCGCTCAACGGGCTGATCCTGTTCACGGCCAAGGCCAATCGCGCGGAATACGAGTACGTGGCCGCAAACAAGTACTTCGACTCGGCCACCGTGGCCAATGCCAACAGTTCGAGCAGCAAGTACGTGGTGGCGAACAAGAACAGCCCGCCGCCGAACACTTCCGCCAATGGCGTCAGCCTGCCCAACGGGACCATCGAGCTCAAGGCGGCCTGGCGTGAGCTGACGACCGCGGAGGCGCGGAGCGGACGCTTCTACCAGACGCGGGTTCGCTACTATGCCAACGAGACCACCTACGTCGACACCACGATGGGGCTGGTGGCGCTGCACATCATTCAGAAGACGCCGAGCCGGCCCCACTTCGTGTTCGCCACTTTCGAGCAGGCGGACAACATCCTGTCGCGCAACGGCCGGCGGGTCGAGGACGCGAACGGAAACCTGAACCCCGGCTTCGACACGCTGCAGGCCATGTACTCGGCTCCGCCGCTGTCCGTGCGGAGCGCACGGTCCCCCGCGCCCAACGGATACTCCCAGGCGAACATCCAGCGGTTCTCGCCGGACAGCGCCAACAGCACGCCGGGCGCAAGACTGTACTACGTCAATACGCCGAGGCAAGGCCAGACGGAGGGAATCATCTCCATCAACCGCCGGGTGCGCGGCATTCCCGAGGAGATCGTCGAGGCCAACACGGCGGCGCACGCGGCCATGACGCAGTACGCGGCGGCCCACGGCCTGCCGCCGGCGGTGTGGCAGTACTACAAGCTGATCAACGTGCAGTACCAGCCCATCGACAAGCCGACGGCGGGGGTCAACTACACCGGCGCGGACTCCGCCACGTACTACCAGGCCAACATCGTCGTGGAGACGGACCACAATCTCCAGACGTTCAGCGGCCGGTTCCAGCCCGGCTTTGTGGTTGCCGGCACGGGGCAGAGCACTCAGGCAACGATATCGGGAGGCAACCTGATCACGGACTGGTGCGGCAGCAACGCGAGTTCGCCGATCGCCGGGTGCCCTTCGCCAGGGCAGCCCGGCGCCAACGGCCCCATCAAGAACGTGTACACGGGGGGCAAGGCGTACAACATGGGCGGGTGCATGGGGTGCCACGGCAACGCGCAGGTGGGCGGCGGCGACTTCAGCTTCCTGATGGTCGGAGGCCCCGTCGAAGCGCCGGAGCCCGCGGACTCCGTGCGGGCGCCGCTCAACAACCGGAAGTTCAGCAAGATATTTGGAGAGCTTCGCGCGGTGCGCGGTGCGGCCCGGGCAAGCCCCCGGCGGCAATGACCCCGCCGTAGCCACAGGCGCGGGGCGTGCCAGGTACTGAACGCGCTTACGGGCAGTCGCGAACTCTTTGCGGGGTGAGCGGCTGCCCTTTGGCGTTGGGAGGATATCTACTCTGTGGACCGGTGTTGTTTGCGATCGCGCTTTGGCTTCGAGGCGCGCGTGGCCGCCGCTACTTCCTGAAGCCCTTCGAGCGCGAGCGGCTGACGACTCGCCTGGTGGACGCGGGAGGTGGCCCGTCCGTAAGCCACGCCCTGGAACACGCGAGTTCGCCGGAGGTCCATTTCTGTCATCCTGAGGAAGCCGCATCCTCGATGCAGGTCCCGCAATCCGTACTCCTGCGGCGACCGAAGGATCTAGCCGGCGAGGCGAGAGTACCGCCGCTGACGACAAGCCCCTCACCCCGCAGTAGATTCACGCTCCGTGCTACCGGACGGCGCCAAGGGCCAGGTGGGCGCGTCGCAAACCCGGCCTTTCCGCCGAGTCACCGAAGGCGGATCTTCGCGTGCTTCCAGGCGATATCAACCAGTTCTCGCGAACGTAAGACATGACTGCGAACCGCGCTGACGAAATGGATGTGTGGGAGCCGTACCACCGACTCAGGATTCGGTTTTTCGGGGTTTGGTTCGGGGGGCCGATCGCACTCATGACACTGGTTGCGTTGAGCAACGCCGTTTATTTCGTGAGGTTTCTGCTCCTTCCCGCGTTTCCGGCGGTGGTGGTAGCGTTTTGGGTCCAGAGCTACCGCCTATCTCGCTGGCCCTGTCCAGAATGCGGGCGGCACTTCTGCTGGCGCGGGGGATTGTTCAATCCCTTTGCGGAGCGGTGCAGACACTGCGGACTTCGTACGGGCACCGATCCTCATTGACTTATAACGGTCACTGCCCCCGCTACCGCCCTTCGGATCAGGTGCACAATCGCCAGTTGTTACGCTGCTGGAACCCGGGCCGCGGCGTGTGCGCGGGGCACGGGCAGCCACGTGGGGCGGCCCCTACAGGATTCCGGTGCCGTTGGGCGGTAGTCGAGGCGGGGCAAGGTGGGCGGACACGCAGGTCCGCCCCTACCGGTTTGTGGGATGCACGAAAGACGGTGCGGGGACGGAACGCCCCTCCCCCAGGTAGTTTTGGGGGAGGGGCCGCGAGGAACGAGCGGGGGAGGGGGCCCGCCGTCACGGGTACGCGTACGGCGAAGTGCGGAGATCCTCGACGAGCTCCGCGACCAGCTCGTCCCAGCCGGGGCGCGGGGTGCCCGTGGCCTCGCGGAAGCGGCGGTCGTCCAGGGAGCGGTCGATGCGGAGGGAATCGTCGGGGAGGATGGTGTGCTCCAGCTTCAGCGCCTCGTTCAGGCGCTGGAGCAGCGTGTGCTTGTCGATGGGCTCGCTCGCCACGTGGTAGATGCCGGAGAGCGGAGAGTCGTCGCCGATCAGGCGGTGGATGGTGCGGCTGAGGGTGACGGTGGGGAGACCGCTGTAGATGGCGCGGGAGTACCCGCGCATCGTGGAGCCGCGCGGCTGCGACAAGAACCAGCCGAGGAGCCCCAGGTGGCCCGAGATCTCCGGGCCGATGATGGAGGTACGCAGCGTCAGGTGGCGGCCGTAGTCCACCTCGCCCATCGCCTTGGACCGGCCGTACAGGTCCTCCGCGTCCGGGCGCTCGGCCTCCGTGTACGCTCCGCGGTCGCCCCGGAACACGCAGTCGGTGGAGACGTGGATCAGGCGCGCGCCGTGGAGCGCCAGGAGGTGCGGCAAGACGCCGTTCAGGTAGAACGTCTCATCGACGGCGGAGTGGAGATCCTTTTGCTTGATGGCGCCCACCGCGTTGACCACCACGTCCGGCCGAAGCGCCCCCAGCAGCTCGCGCACGCGCGTGGAGCCGTACGCCACGTCGACGTCCGCGTGGTACGTGACGAGGCCGCCCGCGAACTCGGGGGGTGGGACGCGCCGCACCGTGGCGTGCAGCTCCAGCGCGGGGTCGGCGCCGAGAAGCTGCACCAGCTTGTGGCCCAGCATGCCGGTGCCGCCCACGACCAGGACCCTCGTCACTGGACCCGCGCCATGGGCGCCCTGCGCTCCACCCAGAGGTAGATCGCGGCGAGGAGGACGAGCGCGGCCAGCAGGCACACCGGAAGGAGCGCCGGCCGCCGCCATCCCACCGTCGCTAGGACGCCGAGCGCGACGTTGGTCACCGCCACGCCCGCGCTCACCTGGCGGTGGGTCCAGCCGGACTGCACCGCCCGCTGGTATGCGTGGCTCCGGTGCGCCTCGCGCCAGCGCTCCCGGCGCACGACCCGGCGCAGCAGCGTCACCGTCGCGTCGAACACGAAGACGCCGAGCAGGATCATCCACACCAGCAGCGGCACCGCGCCCGCGCGCTCGGACGCGAGGGCGATGATGGCGAAGCAGAAGCCGAGGAGGCAGCTCCCCACGTCGCCCATGAAGATGCGCGCCGGCGCCCAGTTCCACACCAGGAACCCGGCGGCGGCGGCACCCACCATCAGCGCGATGACGGCCAGGTCGTGGCTCCCCGACAGCCATAGGAGCACGCCGCCCCAGAGCCCGGCGGTCGTGGCCTCCGTACCCGAGATCCCATCGATGCCGTCCATGAAGTTGAAGAGGCAGACCATCCACACGCAGCCGATCACCGCGATCGCACCCCCTGCCCACCCGAGATGCAGCCGCGTGACTCCCAGCGACAGCCCGGCGAGGCCGCCGGCCCACGCCACGCCCCACACCGCCGCGGCCAGGTACACCAGCATCCGCGGTCCCAGCATCCGCCCCTTCAGGCGGCCGGTGTCGTCCATCCAGCCGACCGCCGCCACCAGCGTTCCGCCCAGAATGCCGGCGGCGAGGTGCCCGGGGATGAACCCGGTGAGGCCCAGGATGGCGGTGCCCGCCAGCACGGGAAACGCGATTCCCAACCCCCCTCCGCGAGGGGTTGGGGCGTCGTGCGAGCTGCGGTGGTTGGGGAAGTCCAGGATCGCCCGCCGGATCGCGTAGCCGAGCACGACGCGCGTCAGCAGGAAGCTGGCGGCCAGTGCGGCGAGCGGTGCGAGGAGGGTGATCGTCATATCGGCTGGGTATGGCGGCGGCGGACGCATCCGGCGGCGCGGCTCCACGTGGTCGTTCTCGTCATCGGGACCGGCGCGGCTCCGCCGCCGCGAGCGCATCCGTCATCACGCGGCGGAGCGTCTCGCGCGTGCTGTCGTAGCTCGCGTTCTCCACGCACCAGCGCCGCGCGCGGAGGCCCATCCGCTCCGCCTCTTCCGGGGAGTCGAAGATCCGGTCCAGCGCCGCCGCGATCGCCGCCGGGTCCGCGGGGGGCACCACGTGGCCGCGCCCCTCCGCCAGCACTTCAGGGATGTCGGACACCGCGGTGGAGACGATGGGCTTCGCCATGGCCATGGCCTCCAGCAGCTTCCCCGGCATCTGCACCGCCGACTCCGCACGCAGCCGCTGCGGCACGACGACGGCGTCCGCGCCCTGCAGGAGGAAAGGGCCTTCCTCCAGGGCATACGGCGGATGGAAGACGACGGCGGGGAAGCGGTCCATCAGCGCCCGCACGTACCCGTCGGCCGGGTCGGCGCCGGCTACCACGAACACGGCATCGTTCCTCAGCCGCGGCACCGCATCGGCCACGTCCTCGATCCCCTTGTGGACACGCGGAGTCCCCATGAACATCACCACCCGCCGCCCCGCCACGCCCAGCCGGGCCTTCGCGGCGTCGCGGCACTCCGGGCGCGGGCGAAGGCGCTCCGTGTCCTTGGCGTGCGGCACCAGCACGCCCCCGAAGCGGCGCTGCAGCCCGCGGCTGGCCACCGTCACGGCATCCGCAAGGGGGATGCGGCCGATCGCGCGGCCGGCCCAGTAGCGGCCGTTCGGGTGGCCGACGCTCTCCGCGAAGCCGCGCGGGCGCCGGAGCATGGCGGGCGGGCGGAAGGCGAGCTCGTCATCGTCCACGTCCAGCACCACCGGACGTCCGCTCCGCACCCGGTCCAGCAGCGCGACTCCGAAGCTGGCAGGGAGCGGCTTGATCGCGTACACCACGTCGCCGCGGATGCGCTGGAGCAGCTCCCGGATGCGCAGCGCATACGCCGGCCAGCGAGCCCCCGCAACGGCGTGGATAGGGATCGAACCGCTCCGGGCCGGCGCCCACAACGCATCCCCGAAGCGCGTTCCCACGATCTCGACCTCGAAGTCGCGCGCCAGAATTTCCGCGAGGAGGTACCCCCGGGCGAGGGCGTTCTGCGACAGGTCCGAGGCGAGCAGAGTGATCCGCTTCACTTCACGCACACCGGTACGACGTCGCGCATCACCCGCCTCCAGGCGCGTTCCAGGGTCATCCGCGTCAGGGGGTGCGGCGAGCGAAGATGGCGCTCTGCCGGTCCGTCTCGGTGCCGTGCGCGAGCTTCTCCATCGCGAATCCGGCGGCGCCGAGCATCCGCTCCACGTATCCGCGCTCGTACCGCACGCAGTGCAGCGGTCCGCTCCACGAGCGCACGTACCCGGGCGGGTTCACGCTCACCTCGGGCACCTCCGTCTCCACGAAGCCGGTGAAGAACAGCGTTCCGCCGGGGGCCAGGACGCGGTGGAGCTCGTGCAGGTACCCCTCCACGTCCGCTGGAAGCATGTGCGAGAAGACGGAGTACAGGTAGGCGATGTCGTGGCTCGCGCTCTCCGCGGGGAGCCGCACGGCGCCGGCCTGCTGCGAGCCGTCCGGGTTGTAGCGGTCGTTGCGCACGTTCACGTGGTGGAAGCGGAACGCCGGGTGGGATCGCCCGAGGTGGCGCGTGCACCAGTCGATGGAGGGCCGGTGCACGTCCAGCCCCAGGTACTCCGCGACACCGCCCGGAAGGTCCAGCAGCCCGATGGCGAGGCGTCCCGGTCCGCACCCCACGTCCAGCACCCGGCTGCGGGAGGTGAGACCCGCTTCCTCTGCCAGGCGGCGCGCCTCTCCTCGCGCCGAGGCCAGGAAGTAGCGGTCGTCCTGGAACTCCGCGCCGCAGAAGCGCAGGTGCGGCGGCGGCAGCCGCACGCCTTCGCAGGTGACGAAGTCGGGGGCGCGCCAGAGGCGTATCCTGCGCAGGGCTCGTTTCAGCATCGTACGACAGCGCGTAGCAAGGAGTTCGCCGCGGGTGGAGTGAGGAGCCCGGTACGCGGAGATACGCCGCGCGAGCACGTCACGGGCCTCCCCGTGCGCGGGCGACCGACCGCACCAGCGGCCACGCCAGCGCGCGCACGGCCAGCCCCCACGCGAGCAGCGACGCCGACGCGATCGCCAGCAGCCCGGCGAGGGGAGGAGTGGAGCCGGCCAACACCCGCGCCGCCCATCCGCCCGCCAGGACGACGGCGCAGGTGGCGAGCGGACGCCAGAGCCACGCCGCGAGCTCGCGGAGGGTGCCGTGCAGCACCCGCGCCTGCACCACGCCGCTCGCGCAGGGAAACGCGATGCAGAGGTACGCGACGGAGTATCCCCAGGCCACCCCCGCCGCTCCCCAGCGCAGCCCCAGCGCCATCGCCGCCAGCAGGACGGCCGCGTTGAACACCGTCACGCGCAGCATGAGGCCGGTCCGCTCCCGCGCCATGAAGAGCGGGGCCCCCACCGCGGCCAGGGGCTGCACCGCGGCCACGGGAAGCAGCGCGTACACCAGCGGGATGCTCGCCGTCCACTGCGGCCCCCACAGGAGCGGGACGAGCCGGTCCGCGGTGAGCCCCAGCACCGCCGCCAGGGGGAGGCTGAGGATGCCGGTGAGCTGAAGGAGGTCCGAGTACGCGGCGCGCAGGCGCGGCAGGTCGTCGCCCATGATGGCGTACGCGGGGTGCAGCATGGGCCCCAGCGCGCTCCAGAGCAGCTGCATGGGGATCCCTACCAGGCGCTGCGCCAGGTTGTACTCGCCCAGCGGGGCCGCGCCGAAGCGGGCGATCAGCAGGCTCCCCGCGCCGCGCGACCAGTAGTTGACGGCGATCTGGAAGAACATCGACAGGGAGAACCGCGCCAGCGCCCCGCTCACCCGCGGCCTGAGCTCCAGCCGCGGCCGCCAGCGCGCGAACCAGCAGACGGCGAGCAGCTCCGTGCCGTAGCCGGCCAGGCTCTGGCCCACCAGCGCCCAATGGCCGTGCATCGAGAGCGCCAGCGGAATGGCGGCCGCGGCCCCGGCGGCCACCCCGGCGAGCCGCGCCAGGGAGAGGCGACGCAGCTCCAGCCGCCGCCGCAGGATGGCCTTGGGCACCACCAGGAGCGCCACCAGGAAGACGTTGAGGCCCAGGATGCGCAGGACCGCCGTGAACCCCCGGGTTTCGAACAGCCCGCCCAGCAGCGAGACCCCACCGTACAGCGCGAGGTAGAGGACGCCTCCCGCGGCGAGCGCCAGCCAGAAGACGCCGGACAGATCGGCTTCCGTGAGGTCGCGCCGCTGGAGCAGGGCCCCCACGAAGCCCAGCTCCGCCACCGCTTCGAAGAAAGCCGTGAAGGCGACGACGGCGGCGACGACCCCGAAGTCCGCGGGCGACAGCACGCGCGCGAGGACGGCGGTAACCACCAGCCCCAGGAGCAGCCCGCTGTATGCGCCCGCCGCGTTCCAGAGAGTCTCCCGCACCACGGTGCCGCGAAGGGACCCGCCCGCGTGCCCCCGGTCAGCTTCCATCGACCTGCCGGTAGGCGACGTAGCGGTAGCCGAGGATGCCGGAGTACGCGCCCAGGCCGATCGCGATGTTCCGCAGCGCGGCCACCGCCAGTGCCCGGCCGCGCAGGGGAGCCGCGGGGAGCATCACCATCCCCAGCGCGATGCGGCCCGTCGCCCTGGCCAGGCGGGGAGGGAGCCACCGGCGAGCGGGGCTGACCGCCCGCTCCACGTAAACCGAGCCGTTTCCGTTGCGGAAGGCGCGCCGCAGGATCCACCGGGCGTTCGCCCGCTCCACGGGCACGGTTTCGAACACCACCGCGTCGTGCGCCCACACGATGGTGCCGCCCGCGTCTACCACGCGGCGGAAGAAGTGGCTGTCGCCGCCTCCGGAGATCCCGAACCGGGGGTCGAACGGACCCTCCGGCGCGCTCAGCAGATGGGCCGCGACGAGGGCGTTGGCGGTCTCGGCCACCGTCATCCGCTTTCCCGTTGGGTACGAGCCGCGGTCGAAGAACCCCCCCCGCGCCACCCACCGGGGGGTGCCCTCCGGCAGGCGCGGCACCACGCGCCCCCACACGACGTCCGCGCGGCATTCGCGCTGGACCCGCGCGAGCTCGGCGATCCACCCCGGGCTCGCCTCCTCGTCGTCGTCGATGAAGGCGACGAAGCGCGCGCCGAGCTCCAGCGCCATCCGCACCCCGTGGTTCCGGGCGAGGGAGATGCTCCGGACGGGTTCCACCGAGTAGTGCAGTGGAAAGGGGAATCCCGGGCGTGCCGTATCCACGAGGGGGCGGGCCGGAGCGGCGGCATCGTTGTCCACCACCACCACGTGCAGCGACGAAGCGAGCGCGGGCTCCGCCTCCTGGACCCGTATGCTCTCCAGGAGGCGCGCCAGCAGGCGGGGCCGCTGGTACGTCGTGATGGCGATGGCGATGCTCAAGGCTGCTTCCGTGGAGCTGGAAATTCGGTCGGCCGCCGGATTGATGGAGCTGGTCTAGCCCACCGCCACGAACTCCGGGCGGGCCGCGTCGCCCGCCAGCCACGAGTACAGCTCCAGCGTCCGGCGGGCGATGGGAGCCCAGCGGTAGTCGCGCAGTACCAGGGCACGCCCGCGCCCGCCCATTGCGCGCAACTCCGCCGGGGTCCGGCGCGTGGCGGAGAGCAGGGCACCTTCCAAGCTAGCGAGATCGGGATTGACCCACCACCCGCACCGCTCGGTCTCCAGCGCCTCCCACGCGACCGCGCCGCGCGTGGCGATCACCGGCACCCCCACGCCCAGCGCCTCGGCCACCACCAGGCTGAAGTTCTCGCTCCGCGACGGCAGTACCATCAGCTCGGCGGCCGCGAAGGCATCCCGGCGGGCGGCACCGCGCAGCTCCCCCACGACGTGAATTCGCGCTGAAAGCCCCTGCTCGGCGATGCGCGTCTGCACCGCGTGCAGGTACGCCGGATGGTAGCTGGGGCCCGCGACGACGAGCTCCCACCCGTCCAGCAGGCGGCGATTGCTCCCGAATGCCTCCACCAGCGTCATCAGCCGCTTGAGCGGATGGATGCGCGAGATGTACAGGAGGATTCGTGCGTTCGCGGACAGCCCGTGCGCGGCGCGGAAGCGCGCGGCATCGCCCACGCTGGAGAGCCACGCCTCCGATACGCCGTTGGGAAGGACGGCGACGGGGTTCCTGAACCCCAGCTCCCGCAGCTGGAGGAGCTCGCCGGCGGCGGTGGCGTGGAGGCACGAGGCGCCTGCGAGGTTCCGCCCCTCGTACGCCAGCCTCGCGAGCGCCTTCTTCCACTGCGAGTGCGAGAGCACCGCCGGATCCAGGCTGCCGTGCGGAGCCACGACGGTGGGCCGGCGCAGCCGCTCGCGCCAGCCGAGGGTCACCCGCGAGAAGGCCTGCCAGATCCCGTGCTGGTGCAGCACGGGGAACCCGGCCGCCTCCGGGGAGCGCGCCCACCTTTCCGCCGCGGGGCTGAAGCCGATGGAGGCGGGTCCGGCGACGGGGAAGACCCTGACGCGGGGGCGCACCGGCACGGCGGCGTCGGCGACCGGGTCGTCCGCCCAGCCGCTGGTGGTGTGGATGGCCACGCGGCAGCCGAGCTCCCCCTGCGCGGCCGCGAGGTCCCACACGGCCCGCGCCTGCCCGCTGGATGGCTGGCCCATCCTGGCCACGAGGTGCACGACGTCGCCGCCCGGAAGGGGGCCGGGGGATGCGGATTCTTCGTGCGGCGCGATTGCGGTCCTCCCGATCGTGGGCCAGGGCGCCCCGCGCGCGGTGTCGCGTAGGTGCCGCGGGAAGACTACGGAACGGGGTGGCCGCCTGCAACCGCCTGATGGCACGCGGCCCGGGCGACGCACTCAGCGCCTGCCCGCCCGGGCCGGCGGACGTGATCTCGCGCCCGGCGCGGCGGACGCGCGGCGTCAGGGGCGGCGTACACGGAGCAGAGCCGCGTGGGGTGGCTGAAGCGCAGCTGGCCCCGGACCGCGTTCACCACACGGGCGGGGTGAAGGACCGGGGGGATGGCCGGGTCAACGCACGCGGCCCGGATGCGCCCCCCGCGCAGCATCGCCTCCACTCGCGCCTCTCCGCGGGAGCCGAAGGCGGTCACCATGGGGTAGTCGTATGGCGTCGGGTTATCGAGCCCCGTGAGCAGATAGTAGAATCCCGCGTGCGGGGTGATGAGAAAGATCTCGCGGTCGCTCGTAGAGCCCGACAGCTGCCGCGCCGTGGAAAGCGCTCTGCGGGACAACCCGGGGTCCACCACCACGCCACGGAAATGGGGAAGCCTCGAGAGCTCGAGCCGGCCCGAGGCCAGCAGCCGAACCGGCACGTACGCCGTGCCGGCCAGGAGGATTCCCACCCACGCCACGGCGGCCGCCTCCACCAGACGCGGAGCCGGGGCGCGGGCGCGGAGCTGGTCCCAGCCGTGGACCAGGCCCAGCAGGAGGAGCGGGTTCCCGAGCGCGAGGTGGGAGGCAGTCGCCCGGGGAAAGACCCCCAGGAATCCCGCGGCCACGAAGAGGAGCACGGCGGCGCACTCGATCCGCCGCTCCGGCTCCGCCCCGCTCCAGGCCGCCAGCATCACCGGGAAGACGACGAACGGAAGGGCGAACTGGTGCTGCCAGAGGAAGCGCATGGAGAGCCGGTCCGGGAGGGCGCCCAGCACCGAGACGAGCTCCGCCACCCCGTCCCAATACGAGATGCGCCCCGCGCGCACGTAGGCGCCCTTTCCCGTGAAGCCGTAATCGACGAGCGCCTCCAACCCCCCGCTCGCCGCCACGGGAGCGGCCACGAGCGCCACCACGCCCGCGAAGACGCCCGCTATCAGCGCGAGACGGCCGAGAACGGCCCGCGGGCGAGCGCCGCGGGACGCGACCACCACGGTGGCCATCAGTGCGGCCAGCGCAAACACCCCGATGTTCTGCTTGGCCATGAAGCAGAGCCCCGCCGCCGTCCCCGCCGCCGCCAGCATGCCCCGCCCCGCCCCCGGCCCGCCGGCGGGCGCCCGCGCGTCGTGCAGCCACCGCAGGGCGCACGCGAAGCAGCCGAGCAGGAGTGCCTGCGCGAGCACGGAGTACGGCGAGCCCAGGAGCGTGGCCCCCGGCAGCAGGTACACGAACAGCGAAGCGCCGAACGTGAGTGTGGGGCGCCACCCGAGGCCGAGCTGCCGGCAGATCCCGCAGCCGGTCAGCACCGACGCGGTGAAGCAGAGCGCCACTACGGCCTTGACCACCAGGACTTCCGTCCCGAACAGGGCCGCGAGCGGCGCGACCACGTAGACCGAAAGAGGGGTGACCCCCAGGAAGACGTCCCGGTAGAGCACCTCCCCCGCAAGCACCCGGTAGATCACGCGCAGGTACCAGGCCTCGTCCGCCATCCCGAACCCGCTGGCGGCGCTGAACGCAAGCGCCAGCGCGAAGACGGCGGCACCCGCCGCCGCCCACGCGCGCCACCCCACCGTGACGCTCGCCGCGCGCGAGCCGGAGCTCACCCCGGGGACACGGCGGGGCGGTCGCCGCGAAAGAGCTGGAACGGGAGGGCCGCGCGCCACAGGGGCACGCGCTCCAGCACACGCTCCGCTGACGCGCCCGCGGGGCGGTTCGTGAGGAACGGGGGGAAGAAGCCGAAGCGGCGCAGCTCCGCCCCCACCAGGCCGGCGGCGCGCATTGCGCGAAACACCCGGTTGCGCCGCATGTGGACGATCCCTCCGTCCCCCTCCCAAGTCATCCGGGGGGTGGCGAGGATCTGGATGTAGTACAGCGGATTGTAGGCGTTGGGCTCCAGGAAGACGATGCGTCCGCCCGGCCGCACCAGCTTCGCCATCGCCGCGTAGCAGAGCTCCAGGTCGTGCAGGTGGTGCAGCGTGAAGAAGCCGACGACCGCGTCGAATCGCCCCCTCAGCTCCGGCGGATGATCGATGATGTCCGCGCAGTGGAGGGGGATCTCCAGGCCGTCCGCGTAGGCGCGCAGCCGCTCCAGCAGAGCGGGGGCGAGGTCCAGCCCCTCCACGTTCACCCCTCGCCGGGCGAGGGGCAGCGTGTAGCGTCCCATCCCGCACCCCACCTCCAGCACCCGGTCGTCGGGGCCGATCTCCGCGAACCGGACGAGCTCGTCCACGTGGCGCCGCACGTACGGCGTCTCCGTCGGGACCATGGTGCGCTTGAGGGTACCCTCGAAGTAGTCGATCTGCTGCCGGTTGTGCTCCCGCAGCGACGGGGTCGAATGGTTCATCGTGGCTCGGTGGTGAGTGGGGCCGGGGTGCTTGCGGCCAGAGTGTAAGGCGCGGGCTCGTGAAAAGGGGCGCCGATGAGCTCCGCGACGCGCACCGCCGGGACGCTGGCCGGCGCGCGGGGAGGGGCCAGCAGCCCCGCCACGGCCTGGGCGGCGAGGCGCAGCCGCATCCACCCGCTGTACCCCGACCGGCCGGCTGGATTCGGCCGCCGCTCCACCGGAATGGAGTGCACGGGGACGCCCGCCCGCCCGATCATCCCCACCACGTACGGGCGGGGATCCGCGGAACGGGCGAGCCGCTCCGCGACGCCGCGCTTCATGGCCACGAAGAGTCCCGCGTCGCGGGGCAGGCGACGCATCGAGAGATGGTGCAGCACCCAGCGAAAGACGTGCGTGCACGCCATGCGGGCCGCCGGCTGGTACGAGCCGCGCCGCCCGGCGAACACCGCTGCCGGCCCGCGGCCGAGCGCGTCCACCAGGAGCGGGACGGCCTCGGGAGGGTCCTGGAGATCGGCATCCATCACCACCACCACCTTCCCCCTGGCGTAGCCCAGCCCCGTGAGCACCGCCCGGTTCTGCCCCACGTTCGCGGCGAGCGCGACGACGGCTACGCGCCCGTCGGCCGCCGCCAGCCGGCGCAGCACTTCCAGCGACCCGGCCGGGCAGGCGTCGTCCACGAAGACGATCTCCAGGCTCCAGCGCTCCCCCACCGCGCGCGCCAGCTGCCGGTAGAGCTCGGCCAGGGTGTCCGCGTTGCGGTATACCGGTATGACGATGCTCACCTGTGGACGCATGGCTCAGTAGCCCAATTCGCGGCTCACCACGTTGCACAGGGGCTCGCCCGCCGCGAACCGCCGGAGGTTCTCCACGAAGAGAGGCTCCCAGCGGTGTGGGGGAAGCTCCATGCTGCGCGCCACGTGGGGCGTCACGATCAGCCGTGGCTCCGCCCACCCCGCGAAGTCCGGTGAGGGCGGCTCCTCTTCCAGCACGTCCAGGGCGGCGCCGCCGAGCCGGCCCGCCGCCAGCGCCTCCAGGAGCGCCGCCTGGTCGATGGTCCCACCGCGCCCCACGTTGATCACCCGCGCATGATGCGGGAGCGCCGCCAGCTCCGCGCGCCCCACCAGGCAGCGGGTGTCCGGCGTGAGGGGGAGCGCCAGGAAGAGGAGCTCCGCGTGGGGCAGCCGGTCGCGCCAGCGGTCGGGGCCCCAGACCGGGAAGCCCGTGGAGTCCCCCGCGGCCGCGCCGCGATGGCTCCGTCGCACCCCCTCCACCCGGACGCCCAGGGCGGCCAGCCGGCGCGCGATCCCGACCCCCACCCCACCCCACCCCAGCACGAGCGCCCGGCTCTCCGAGAGCCGGGCCAGTGGGCGGCGCGTCCACCTCCGCTCGCGCTGATCGTCGCGAAGGCGGTGCAGATCGCGCAGGAGGGCCAGCGCGAGCGCCAGCGCGTGCTCCGCCACCTCGTCGTCGTAGACGCCGCGGACGCTGGTCACGGCCACCCCGTCCAGCAGCTCGCCCGCGGAGAGCACCAGATCCATTCCCATGGAGTTGGACTGCATCCAGCGCAGGCGGCGCGCGCGGGGGAGCGACTGGAGGAAGTAGCGGTTGCCAAGCACCGCATCCGCGCCGGCGATGTGGCGCGCCGCGTCCTCGGCGGAGGACGCGACGCGGATCTCCACCCCGGGAGCCGCCTCCTCCAGCGCCGCGCGGTGCGCCGGCGACGGCGGGTACATCAGCAGCACCCTCATGCCAGCCGGCGAGCGGGCGCGTCCAGTGCACCAACCGCCCCCAGCAGCAGCTCCCGGTCGCGGGCCACCGCTTCGGGATCCCGGCTCCGCATCGCCGTGAGGGCTGCCTGGATGCGCGGGATCCCCGTGGCGGGATCCGCGACGTCGGCATGGAAGGAGCGCCGCAGGAAGCTGAACCGGCAGCCGAGCCGGATCATCTCCCCCATCAGGAGGCGGGAGGGGATCGGGTTCCCCCGGTCCGGCAGGGTGAGGCCGCCGAAGCCGTAAGGCACCCGGAAGCAGCGGAGCACGCGCTCCACCGTTCCGTCCGCGAGCGAGGTGAAGATGCTGGGGGTGCCCCGCTCGATGTGCAGGTCGTTCAGCCCCACGTACACGCGGGAGAGCGGCAGCCGCGCGAGCCGCGGCGCCCGCTCGACCGCGTCCACGGTCTCCACGAGAATCCCCACCCGGCAGCGCCCCGCCACCTGGCCGAGCACTTCCTCCACCTCCGCCTCCGCTCGCACCATGGGCAGCAGGATCTCGTCCGCGCCTCCGGCCACCGCCTCCTCTACCTCCTCCTCCCGCCGCGCATGGTCGCCGTTGACGCGGCAGATCACCGGGGCGTCGGTGCATGCCCGGATCCGGCGGAGGTCCGCCGCGGTGTGGCGGTTGATCTCCGTGTCGCGGTCGAGCTGGCGCGTGGCCTTCCCCAGGTGCTCCCAGTCCACGATGATCCCGGCCGCCCCCGCGGCCACGGAGCGGCTCGCGAACTCGGGCCGGTTGGAGAAGAGCAGAAGACCGAAGTCGCGCACCGGGCTCACTCCTTCACGCACACCGCCGCGAGCGAGGAGCCCCACGGCCAGGGCACGAACCGGCCCAGCGCCGCCTCCGCCCGGTTGACTCGCGAGAGCAGCGCATTGAGAGCACCGCCCGGCCGCTCCTCCGCGTCTCTCATCGCGGCGCCCCGGCGGCCGAGCCAGCGGCTCACGACCACCAATGGAAAGAGGAGGAACTGGTAGTAGCGCACCTCCCTGATCGCGAGTCCCGCCCCGGCCAGGCTTCCCATGAGGCCGCGCCGGGTGTAGCGGCGCAGGTGCCCCGCGGCCTCGTCGCGGTAGCTCCAGAGCCAGGGGAAGGCGGGCACGGTCAGCACGGCCACACCGCCCGGCCGCAGGACGCGGCGGACCTCCGCGAGCAGCGCGCGGTCGTCCACGTGCTCCACGATGTCCAGCAGCAGCAGCGCGTCGAAGGAGTCCCCCGCGAATGGAAGGTGAGTCGCGTCCGCCTGCACCGTGGGCGAGCCGGGGCTGGCCTGGCGGAGGTGGCGCAGCCCTTCGGGACGCATGTCCACCCCCACCGCACGGCATCCGCGGCGCTCCAGGCGTTGCAGCATCAGCCCGGTGCCGCACCCCAGGTCCAGGACGCGCGGCTCCGGGCGAACTACGTGGCGGTCCAGGAGCCCGTCGATCAGCGCGCGCCGGCCCACGAACCAGAAGTGCCAGCGCTCCATGCGCGCCAATTGCGCGAGGCGCTCGCTGGTGAAGCCAAGATGCATTCGGGTGACGAGTGGCGGGAGGGATTCATCGCCTGCAGATGCGGAAGCGCGCCGGGGCCGCTTCGCCGCACGGAAGCTACTCCGGGAGCAATCTGGCAGCAAGTCGTTTTCGTCGCGCGTTCCAGGAGGATCTGCCCGCGGGAAGACTACAGGACGGGGTACCCCCTGCAGCCGTTTGACAAGACGCGCCTGAGGCGAGACACTCAGCGCGCACCCGGCCGGCCCGAGCCGGCTCGCGGTCATGGAAGCACCCCTTCGAATCGACAGATCTCGCTCGCATGGATGCCGGACAGGTGGACCCCCGGGAGGCGACGGCGCGCCGCGTCTCCGCCGCCATGCTGGGGGTGGGCGTGGCGCTGGTGCCGGCTACCCAGCTCCGGTTCTGGGGTCCCGTGGGTCCGGGAGAGCTGCTCCTCCTGGCGTGGTGCGCGTCGTCCGCGGTGGCGGCGCTCAGGAAGCCCCCCCCGGCGATCGCGCTCGCCATCCGGCCCTTTCTGCTCTTCTGGGCCTGCTCGCTCCCCGTGCTGCTCGCCGGGTGGATGTCGGGTTGGGGCCTGGGCCGCGCCTCCCCGGGCGCGGGGCGCGACTTCCTGGCCTACGTGCTGGTGGCGGCCATCGTCGCGTGTCTGGCGTCGAAGCCCTGGGCTGTGGACGAGCTCCGGAGCGCCGGGTGGATCGCGATCGTGGCGTGTACCCTCGTCCTGTTCCCGCTTCTGCTGTACGGCGCATTCGCCACCTATCTGGGCCCGCTGAGGCTGTGGCGCCTGGGACGCTTCCTGGGATGGAGCACGAATCCGAACCAGCTCACCCTCGGGGTGATCCTGACGCCCTTTCTCGCCCTGCACGGCCTCATGCGGTACCGCGGCGCGCGGGAGCGGTGGGGTCTAGCGGCGCTGGCGTGCTGCAGCGTGGTCGTGGGGCTGGCGAGCCAGAGCGACGCACTCTTTCTGGCGTGGGGCGCGGGTGCGGCGGTGTTCGCTGTGCACTCGTGGGTCCTTGCCCTGCGCGGCGGATCCCGCCGTGTCAGGACGCTTCTCGTCGTCGCTCCGCTGCTCGCCGCGGTGCTGGTGATCGTGGACGGGCGCGTCGTGGAACGGGTGACGCGGGGCGTGGCCGAGATCCGCGCCGCCCAGGAACCGGGAGCCGAGCGGAACGCCCTCTGGGCGACGGCCATCGGCGAGGCGGCGGCCTCTCCCGTAGTTGGGCTCGGCCCCGGGGGGCACGCCCGCATCCTGAGCGGGCGGTGGACCGGGCACCGTGCGGAGGCGCACAACATCTTGATCGATTGGGGAAGCGCCACCGGACTCCTGGGAACGATCCTCCTGTGCGCGCTCCTCCTCCACGTGGCGTATCGGGCTCTCCGCGAGCCTCCGTACTTCGCCGCGCTGGCCGCGCTCCTGGTGTTCGGCATGGCGCACCACTACCTGCGCCATCCGACCGTCTGGATCTACCTACTGCTGATCGCCGTGGCCGGGCAACGGCAGGCCCACACGGAGCCGCAAAGGAACTGAGAGCCCACGGACGGACACCCTTTCCGTTCCCTCTTGCCGTCCCCTCCGTGTCTCTGTGTGAGGCCGTCGTTGTTTCTCCGCCGCGCCGGACCGATATTCTTGTCGCCCGCCGCCCGTGAGCGGGCCCCTCACCCCTTGCCCGACTTCGCAGATGTGCTCACCGGACGTGGTACGCTCCGCGCTCGCCGGCGCCGGCCTCAACGCGCAAACGCTCGCACCCGCGGTCCGCTTCGCCCACGAGGGCGGCCCCGCCTTCCGCCACGTGGCGGACCTCACCCACACCCTCTCCCCGCGCTTCCCCGTCTTCCCCTTCTACGAGCCGTTTCGCATGCGGAACCTGGCCGCCGTGGAAAAAGATGGATGGGCCGCCAACGAGCTGACCTTCGCCGAACACACCGGCACCCACCTGGACGCCCCGGCGCACTTCGTGGCCAACGGCCAGACCGCGGAGGCGCTGGAGGTGTCGCGCTTCCTCGCGCCGCTGGTGGTGGTGTCGGTGGCGGAGCGCGCCGCGCGTGACGAGGACGCGCTCGTGACCGTCGATGACCTGACGGATTGGGAGCGCGCGCACGGACGCATCCCGGACGGCGCCGTGGTCGTGATGGACTCGGGGTGGGAGCCGCGCGTGGCGCAGCCGGGGCGCTTCCTGAACGCGGACGCCGCGGGGGTGATGCACCATCCGGGGTGGAGCCGTGTGGCCGCGGAGTGGCTGGTGCACGAGCGCGCCATCACCGGCGTCGGCACCGACACCATCAGCCTGGACTTTGGCGCCTCCACCACCTACGAGGCCCATCAGGTGCTGCTCGGGGCGGGGAAGTACGGGCTGGAGTGCGTCGCCAGCCTGGGCAGCGTCCCCCCGTGCGGCGCCACCCTCGTGGTCGGCGCGCCCAAGCACGAGGGCGGCACCGGCGGACCCACGCGCCTCCTCGCGCTCTACTGAACTCTTTCACCCGCACCATGAAATGAGATCGCCCTTCATTCTCCTCGCCGCCGCGACGCTGCTCTTCACCACGAACGCGCGGGCGCAGGAGGCGCAGCTCGCCGCTGCCCCGACCTGCGCGGAGCGGGGGATGCAGCGCGTCGCCGTGATGGTGCCCCCGGGGCGCACCGCGGACGAGGTGCGGGAGCTGGCCCGGAACGGTGCGCTGGCCCCGGCGGGGACGGAGGTCTTCATCCTCCCGGCGGGGCACTTCACCCGCTTGAAGAACGAAAACCTCTACAAGGAGCGGATGAACCGGATGCTGCAGCACTTCCTCGACAGGGGCACAAAGGTGGACGGGAACGTCAGCATCCTTCTTCTCCTGGACGAGAACGGGGCGGTGGCCGAAGTCCATCCGAACACCCGCAACCGGCAGCTCGACCGCGAGCTGTTGAACACGTGGAAGGACCTCGGGTTCGAGCCGTACGTCATCGACGGGTGCCGGGTGCGCGCCTACATCCACGTGCCATTCGCCTTCTCGTCCGACTACGGGCTCACGCGGAGTGAGATCGAAGTGAAGCCCGTCCAGCCTTGAACCGCTCCGACATGCGCATCCTGGCAATCGCCTTCCTCGCCCTCGCCGCCACGGGCGCGCGGGCGCAGGCTCCCGACCTGGTGGTCCTTCACGGCACGGTGTGGACGGGCGTACGCGGCGCGGCGGACGCGCAGGCGCTGGCGGTGCGCGGCGGACGCATCGTGGCCGTGGGGCGCGACGCGGAGATCCAGCGCCTGGCCGGGCCGCGCACGCGGGTAGTGGACGCGCGTGGAAAGATGGTGGTGCCGGGCTTCATCGACTCGCACGTGCACTTCGTGACGGGCGGCTTCTCGCTGGCTTCCGTGCAGCTGCGCGACGCGTCCACGCGCGAGGAGTTCGTGCGCCGCATCCGCGACTTCGCCAGGACGGTGCCCGCCGGCACCTGGATCACCGAGGGGAACTGGGACCACTCGCTCTGGGGCGGAGAGCTGCCGCGGCGCGAGTGGGTCGATTCCATCACCCCGAACCACCCGGTGTGGATCAGCCGGCTGGACGGGCACATGGCGCTGGCCAACGGCGCCGCCCTGCGCGCCGCCGGCGTCACCCGCGCCACCGCAAACGTCGAGGGCGGCGAGATCGTGCGCGGCGCGGACGGCGAGCCCACCGGCATCCTCAAGGACAACGCGCTTGGGCTGGTGGAGCGCGCCGTGCCGCCCCCCGCCCCCGCCATGCAGGACCGCGCCCTGGACGCGGCGATGAAGTACGTCGCGGAGCAGGGCGTAACCGGCGTGCACCACGTGGGCGGCTGGGGCGACCTGGCCGTCTTTCGCCGCGCGCACGCCGCCGGCCGGCTGCGCACCCGCATCTACGCCGCCGTGCCGCTGGACACGTGGGAGCGCCTCCGCGACACCGTGGCCGCCCGCGGCCGCGGCGATGCGTGGCTCAGGATCGGCGGCCTCAAGGGGTACGTGGACGGCTCTCTGGGCTCGCACACGGCGGCGATGCACCGCCCCTTCACCGACGCCCCCGCGGACAGCGGCCTCCTGGTGACTGCCCCCGCCGACCTCGAACGGTGGGTGCGCGGCGCGGACTCTGCCGGGCTGCAGGTGATGGTGCACGCCATCGGCGACCGCGCCAACACGCTGATCCTGGACACGTACGACGCGGTTGCGCGCCGCAACGGTCCGCGCGACCGGCGCTTCCGCGTGGAGCACGCGCAGCACATCGCCCCGGCGGACCTGGCGCGCTTCGGGCGGCTGGGCGTCATCCCCAGCATGCAGCCGTACCACGCCATCGACGACGGGCGCTGGGCGGACCGGGTGATCGGCCCGGAGCGGTCTCGCACCACCTACGCCTTCCGCTCCCTTCTGGACGCGCGCGCGCCGCTGGCCTTCGGGAGCGACTGGTTCGTGGCGCCGCCCACGCCGCTGGAGGGGATCTACGCCGCAGTCACCCGCCGCACGCTGGACGGCCGCAACCCGGGCGGCTGGGTCCCCGAGCAGCGCATCACCGTGGAGGAGGCCCTGCGCGCCTACACCGCCGGGGCCGCCTACGCCGGCTTCGACGAGCGCCGCCTGGGCACCCTCCAGCCCGGCCGCCTGGCCGACTTCGTCCTCATCGACCGCGACCTCCGCCGCATCCCCCCCGAGACCATCCGCGACGCCCGCATCGTGATGACCGTGGTGGACGGGCGGCCGGTATACGAGCGGCGCTAAATCTCTAACAAAAATCTCACACAGAGACACAGAGGGTACGGAAAGACTAACAGAGAGAAGTTCTCTGTTGGCTTGTGGTTTCCCTCTGTGCCCTCTGTGCGATCCTTTTTCTGTTCTTTTCCCGGAACATCCGTGTTGCTCCCCGGGGTACGGCGCAGCATCTTCCTACACCACCCTTCCGCATTCCCGCCCCAGGATCTCCCGTGTCACGTAACTCCATTCTCACCGTGCTCCTCGCGGTCCTGTGCGCGCTGGCCGCGCCCCTGCGTGCGCAGGAGGCGGCGCGCGTCATCCGGGGGACGGTGGTGGATGGGGCGGGAGCGGGGGTCGCGGGGGCGGAGGTGCGCGTTACGCACGTGCGCTCGCGGGCCGAGGCGCGCGCTACGGCCGACTCTGCCGGGCGCTTCACCGCGAACGCGCCGGGCGACGGGGGCGCGTACCAGGTGCTGGTGAGCGTGGCGGGAAGGCCCGCCGCGCAGACCCGCGTGACGTTCGCGGCGGGCCAGCGGGAGGCGGCGGGGGTGCGCATCGCGATCGGGAGCGGCGAACGGGTGCGGCTGGACACCCTCACCGTACCCACGCGGCGGCGGCAGGCACCGCGCGGGCAGGCGATGGGCGAGCGCGAGGGGGTGCTGAACGGGCGCGCCGAGGTCGCGCCCGGCAGCATCGCGCCGGGCAGCGAGGGGAGCATCGATGCGCTGGCGGCGCTCGTGCCCGGCGTGCAGATGACGCCGCAGGGGCCCTCCGTCTTCGGGCTGGGCGCGGAGCAGAACTCGCGCACGCTCAACGGCCTCAACGTGGGCGACGTGGACCTTCCGCGCGACATGCGCTCGACGCTGCAGGTGGCGACCTCGCCGTGGGACCCCACGCGCGGCGGGTTCAGCGGCGCGCAGCTCGCGGCCACCATCGCGCCGGGCGGCACCTTCAACAGCCGCTCCGCCAGCCTGGTGCTCGACGCGCCGGTGCAGCGGCTCACCGATCCGGCGCTGGCGCGGCTCGGCGGGCAGGGACCGCGCACCGTCTTCGGGGCGGGCGGGAGCGGCGAGCTGGTGCCGGGGCGCTACTACTACAACGCCGGCTTCAGCGCCACCGTGGCGCGCGCCGGCTCCTCCACCCTCCTCAGCTCCGACCGCGACGCGCTGCGCCTTTCCGGGATCCACCCGGACTCCGTCACCCGCCTCCTCACCACGCTGCGCGGCGCGGGCGTGGCACTGGACCCGGGCAACTTCGGCGGACGCTTGCAGGACGCCGCGTCGCTTACCGTGCGGCTGGATCGCGATCCCAACGGTACCAATCGCGCCAACCTGCTCGTGTTCGGAAAGGTGGAGCACTCCGACGCGCTGCGGCAGACGCCGCGCGCCACGCCGGGATACACGGGCGAGGCGTGGAACGTGAGCACGGGGCTCAGCCTGGCGTCGTCGCACTACCTGTGGACGAGCTACCTGCACGAGCCGATGGTCGGCGCCACGTGGGCGCGGCGTCGGGGGAGCCCGCACCTGGCGCTCCCCGGCGGGCGCGTTCTGGTGTCGTCCGACCTGGGTGGCGGGCAGCCGGTGCTCACCCCGGTCTCGTTCGGCGGCAACAGCCTGGAGGAGTTCAGCTCCGCCGAGTGGACGCTCCAGTTCCGCGACGAGCTGACCTGGCTCTCCAAGGACAACACGCTGCGGCGCAAGCTGTTCGTGGAGTCGGTGCTGGCGGGGTTCTCCAACGAGACGGCGGCCAACCGGCTGGGGAGCTACGACTACCGCTCGCTGGCCGACGTGGTGGAGAACCGGCCGTACAGCTTCCGGCGCCAGTTCGGCTCCACCGAGGCAAGCGGCCGGCAGTGGTCGGGCGCGCTGGCGTGGGCGGACTCGCGCAGGATGTTCAAGAGCCTCCAGCTCACCTACGGCGCGCGGGTGGAGGGGAACCGCTTCTTGGACGCTCCGGAGGACAACCCGGTGCTGCGCGAGGCGTTCGGAGTGCGCACGGACCGGCTGCCCAATCGCGTGAGCGTCAGCCCGCGGATTGGCTTCACCTGGAGCTACCGTCCCACCCGAATGAACATGATGTCCAGCTCGCTGGGGACGGCGAGCTTCTGGCGCGGCGGGATGGTGCAGGGCGGCATCGGCAAGTTCCGCAACGCGCTCCCGGCAAGCCTGCTGGACGACGCGCTGCGCGGCACCGGGCTTCCCGGCGGCCTTCGCGAGCTGACCTGCCTGGGCTCGGCCGTGCCGGCGCCGGACTGGCGCAGCTTCCTGGACAACCCCGCCGCCATCCCCGAGGCGTGCGCGGGCGAGGGCGGCACCCTCACCGACATCTCCCCGCGCGCGCAGCTCTTCGGCGCGGACTACGATGCGCCGCACTCCTGGCGCGCCAGCCTGGGCTGGTCGTCCAGCATAAAGAAGGTCGGCTTCGGCATCGACGGCAGCCGCTCGTGGAACCGCGCCGTAGGAAGCCGCCGCGACCTCAACTTCGGCGGGCAGACGCGCTTCCTGCTCGCGGCGGAGGGCGACCGTCCGGTGTTCGTCTCCGCCACCTCCATCGAGCCGGGGACGGGAGCCACCAGCGCCAGCGAGGCGCGCATCCAGCGGGAGCTGGGGCGGGTGGACCAGCGCGTCTCCGACCTCCGCTCCTCGTCGTGGCAGGTCACGGGGCGCGTGACGCCGGAGATCGGGCACTCGCGCCGCCTTTCGCTGAGCTACACCGTGGCGGGCGCGCGCGGCGAGTCGCGCGGCTTCGATGGGACGGCATTCGGCGATCCGCGCGTGGTGGAGACGGCGGACGGCTCCATCGCGCGCCACCAGTTCGCGCTGCACGGCGGGATGCAGGTGAAGTGGATCAGCATCTCGCTCTTCGGCCGCCTGACCTCCGGCGTCCCGTTCACCCCCTCCGTGTCCGGCGACGTGAACGGCGACGGGCTGGGGCTGGACCGCGCCTTCGTCTTCGACCCCGCCACCGTGAGCGATCCCGCGGTGGCGAGCGGGATGGAGGGCGTGCTGCGCGGTGTGCCCGGGTACGCGCGCCAATGCCTGGCCTCGCAGCTCGGGCGCGCGGCGGCCCGCAACAGCTGCCGCGGCCCGTGGACGCAGACGCTGGACGCCAGCATCAGCTACAACAACCTCAACCTGGGCGGCGCGCTGGGACGGCGGGTGACGGCGTCGATGTACCTGGCCAACCTTCCCGGCGCCGCGGACCAGCTCCTCCACGGCAGCGGCGGCCTGCGCGGCTGGGGGACGCAGCCGTTCCCGGACCCGGTGCTGTACACGGTGCGCGGCTTCAACCCCGCGGACCGTTCGTTCCGCTACGAGGTCAACCCGCGCTTCGGCGAGCCGCGCTCCACACTGAGCGCCTTCGGCTCACCGTTCCGGGTGACGCTGGACGTGCGGGTGAACATCGGCAAGGGGCAGGACCGGCAGGCGGCGGAGCGCATCGTTCGCGTGGCCCGCACCTTCGCGGACAGCCAGAGCGTGCGGCCGGACGAGATGAAGAAGCTCGCCTTCCCCGGGCGCCAGGTGGGGAACGCGGAGCAGGTGCTCAACATGCGCGAGCAGCTCGCCCTCACCCCCGAGCAGGTCACGGCGCTGAGGGCCATCCAGACGGCGGACAACCAGCGCGCGGACTCGCTCAAGATGGATTTCTCCGAGCAGATCGCGAGGGCGGGGAAGACGGTGGACGTCAACTGGATCATCGCCGGCCGGCGGCGCGTGGAGGACGCGATCTGGGCCTCGTTCAAGGAAGGTCTGCCCCGGGTGCGCGCGGTCCTCACCGCGCCGCAGATTGAGCTCCTACCGCCGCACCTGCGCGGCGAGGGCGGCGAGATGCGGATGATCACGTCGCAGCCGCCACGGCCGTAGCGGGCATTCCGAACCCCTTGTCTCACGCAGAGGCGCAGAGACGCAGGAGAACAGATGGCCTCACACAGAGCCACAGAGGGTAAAGAGAGAGAACAACGAAAAAGGTTTTCTCTGCGGCTTGCGGTTCCCCTCCGTGCCCTCTGTGTGATGCTTTTCTCCCCGCGTCTTTGCGCCTCTCGCCGGGCTTGAGGCGCGGCCCGGTGTGGGATATACTTCCCTCCGCAGGAAATCCCCTCCGCCAATCCCGCCGTGCCCCGCTTCCCCATCCCCACCCCGCACATCCCGGAGCCCGCGTGACCGATGGCCGCGAATGGCTGGTGGAGGCGCACGGCTGCGACCCCGCGCCGCTGGGCGACGTGGAGGCGCTGCGCACCCTCTTCGCGGCCATGGTGGTTGGGCTGGGGCTGCACCCGGTGGGCGACCCGCTCTGGCACAAGTTCCCGGGGCCGGGGGGCGTCACCGGGATGGTGCTGCTGGCCGAAAGCCACCTGACCGTGCACACCTTTCCCGAGCACGGCTCGCTCTGCCTCAACCTGTTCTGCTGCCGCCCGCGTCCTGAGTGGAGCTTCGACGCCGAGCTGCGCGCCCGCTTCGGCGCCGATGAGGTGACGGTGCGCGCGGTGGACCGGCCCTACGCCGCGGTGGTGGCCGCGTGACGGCGCCGGCCGCGCAGTGCCCCAGCTGCGGGGCGCCCTTTGAGTTCCGCTGGGCCGGCGCGGTGCAGAGCGTCTGCCCGTACTGCTCGTCCGTGATCGTGCGGCACGACGTGGCGCTGGAGCGCGTGGGGGTGGTCTCCGCCCCGCCGAGCGCCGACTCGCGCATCCAGCTCGGCACGAGCGGAGAGTACCGCGGGCGCTCGTTCGAAGTCGTCGGGCGCATCGCCTACGCGTGGGAGCGGGGCGTGTGGAACGAGTGGCACGTCGTCACCGGCGACGGGGCGAGCGCGTGGCTGGCCGAGGCGGACGGCGAGCTGTCGATGACCGACCTCGTTCCGCCCCCGGCGCTCCCCGCGCCGGAGCTCGTGCGGCCGGGCGACGTGGTGAATGCGAGCGGCGGACAGCTCCAGGTGACCGAGGTGGTGCGCGCGCGCTACGCCGGCACCGAGGGCGACCTTCCCTTCGCGTACTGGGACAAGGACGAGATCCTCTTCGCCGATCTGCGCTCGCACGACGGCCGGGTGGGGACGATCGACTACAGCGAGACGCCGCCGCTCCTTTTCGCGGGCGAGGCGTTGTCGTGGGAAGCGCTGAAGCTGACGGGGCTGCGCGAGCTCGCCGCCCCGAAGGCGCAGGAGGTGCGCACCCTTCGTTGCCCGCAGTGCGGCGGCGCGGTGACGGTGCGCGCCGCCGGGCGCACGGTAAGCGTGGTGTGCGGCTCGTGCGGATCGGTGCTGGACGCGCAGGACCCCGGCCTCCGCGTCCTGCAGAGCTTCCAGCAGCGGCTGACGCACACGCCGCGCATTCCGCTGGGCACGCGCGGGCGGCTGCACGGGGCGGAGTGGGAGGTGATCGGCTTCCAGATCCGCTCGGTGACCGAGGAGGCGGTGCAGTACCCGTGGTCCGAGTACGTCCTCTACCACCCGGAGCGCGGATTCCGCTACCTCACGGAGGAGAACGGGCACTGGACGGACGCCACTCCCCTGCACAGCATCCCCAAGATGGGAACGGCGGGCGGGCGCCCCATCGCGACGCTGAACGGCGAGACCTTCAAGCACTTCGCCACGGACACGGCGACCACCACCTTTGTCCTCGGCGAGTTCCCGTGGGAGGTCCACGTCGGCGACGAGGAGCTGGTGCGCGATTTCGTCCACCCGCCGCGGATGCTCTCCAGCGAGGACACGGCGGGGGAGACGGCGTGGTCGTTGGCGGAGTACGTGCCGCCCTCCACCATCTACAAGAACTTCGGGCTCCCGGGGCTGCCGCCGGCACCCAAGGGCGTGTTCGCCTGCCAGCCGTCGCCGCACGTCGATCGCTCGCGGCGCTACTGGCGGGCGTTCATGGTGCTGACGGCGCTGTTCACGGTGGTGATGGTGGGGCGCTGCTCCACGGCGCGGAACGACCGGGTGTTCAGCGAGCGCTACGCCTTCCAGCCGGGCCTTCCGGAAGACTCCACTTCGATCGAGGCCGGCCCCATCGTGCTGACGGGGCGCCCGGCGGCCCTGCAGGTGGAGGTGGACACCGACCTGGACAACGCGTGGGCGTTCTTCTCCTTTGCGCTGGTCAACGAAGAGACGGGGAAGCGCCTGGAGTTCGGCCGTGAGGTGAGCCAGTACCACGGTGTGGAGGGCGGCGAGAGCTGGAGTGAGGGCTCGTCCTCGGACGAGGTGCGGCTCCCCTCGGTTCCCGCGGGGCGCTACCAGCTCCTGATCGACCCGGAGGCCGAGGTCCCGGTCGCCTACACCGTCACCCTGACGCACGACGTTCCCGGCGGGGGGTTCTTCATCGCCGCCTTCCTCCTCCTCGCGGCCCCCGCCGCCCTCGCGGCGTTCGCCTCCATCGGCTTCGAGTCGCAGCGCTGGCAGGAGAGCGATTATGCGCCGGAGGAGAGCGATGATGATGACTGAGGGGGAGTGGGGAATGGGGAATGGGGAATGGGGAATGGGGAATGGGGAATGGGGGCGCGGCGCCGGCCGCGGGGGATGAATCCCCCGGCTGGAACCACGCGAAGCCCGCTGAAGCGGGCTGCCGGGAGCCGGGCACCCCTTCGTTACGTCATCCTGAGTGACGCGCTGCTCCGTGCTTGCCCGTTATCCAACCTGTGGCGCGGAGCGAAGGATCTACTGCGCGTTCCGAGGGGTTGGCGGTGAGGCGCGATGCCCGGCCCGGCTCCGGCTAGATCCTTCGTTCGCCGCAGGAGTGCGGTGCGCACCGCGAGCGTAGGGGAGGCGGCTCGCTCAGGATGACATTTCTGGTGAAGGCCGGTCCGATCGGGTATGACGGGTGTTGAGGAAGGGCGAGGGTGGGCAGACACGTGGGTCTGCCCCTACGAGGTTGCGGTGCGTTGCGGAGGCGGCGGTGCGCGGGCGGGCACGGGCAGCCACGTGGGGCGGCCCCTACGAAGGTCGGTGTGAAAGGAAGGCGGCGGTGCGGGGGCGGGCACGGGCGCGATGAATCGCGCCCCTACGAGGTTCGGTGGCGGACAGTGAGGTGACGAGCGGGGGAGAGGGCCTCCCCATTCCCCATTCCCCATTCCCCAATGAAAGGTCCGCGCATCTACATCGCATACGGCCTGGGCGTGCTGGCGCTGCTGGCGTGGGTGGAGTACACCGGGTACAGCATGGCCTCGGTCAGCGAGACGCAGGACGGAACACCGCGCTCCGTGCGCGACAACCCCGGGGCGAACCGCCCCATCTACGGCGGCAGCGGCCGCTACGTCGGCGGCAAGTAAAGGAGATCAATGAACCAGCTCGCGAACGACATTCTGGCGGTCGTCGTCTACTCCATCCTCGGCATCGTCATCCTGGCGGTGGCGCTGGTGATCGTGGACCGCATGACGCCGGGAACGCTGTGGAAGGAGCTGATCGAGGAGCACAACACCGCCCTCGCCATCCTCATGGGCGCCGTGGTGATCGCCTTCGGCATCGTCATCAGCGCGGCGATCGTAGGCTGAGCACGCGCGCCTCCACGGCCGGCGGCACGCAGGGGAGTGCCGCCGCGCTGTTCCTCACCGTCCTCCTGATCGCGGCGTGCGGCCTCGTCTACGAGCTGGTGGCGGGGGCGCTCAGCAGCTACCTGCTGGGCGACAGCGTCATGCAGTTCTCCACCGTCATCGGTACCTACCTGGCCGCCATGGGGGTGGGGAGCTGGCTCAGCCGCTACGTGAAGCGCGGGATCGTGGAGCGCTTCGTGGCCACCGAGCTCCTGGTGGCGGTGGTGGGCGGCTTCTCGTCGGCCGCGCTATTCCTGGCCTTCGCGTACACGGACGCCTTCCGGGTGCTGCTGTACGCGCTGGTGGCCGTGATCGGCGCGCTGGTGGGGCTGGAGATCCCGCTGCTGATGCGCATCCTCAAGGGGCGCTTCGAGTTCAAGGACATCGTCGCGAACGTCCTCGCCTGGGACTACCTGGGGGCGCTGGGAGCATCGCTCCTCTTTCCCGCCGTCCTGGTGCCGCAGCTGGGGCTCGTGAGGTCGGCGATCGCGTTCGGCATCGTGAACGCGGGGGTCGCGCTCTGGTCCACGCACCTCTTCCGCGAGGTGCTGGTGGAGCGGCGGGCGCTGCAGGCGGCGTGCGTGGCCGTCATCGCGCTCCTCTGCGCCGGCTTCGTGGGCGCCGAACGGTTGACGCGCGCGGCCGAGAGGAGCATCTACGCGGACGAGATCGTCTTCACGCGTGACTCGCGCTACCAGCGGATCGTCCTGACGGCGTGGAAGGACGACCTGCGGCTCTTCCTCAACGGCCACCTCCAGTTCTCCTCGCGCGACGAGTACCGCTACCACGAGGCGCTGGTGCACCCGGGTCTGGCGGCGCTCCCCGGCGCGCGTCGGGTGCTCGTCCTGGGCGGCGGCGACGGGCTGGCGGTGCGCGAGGTGCTGCGCTACCCCGGCGTGCAGCAGGTAACGCTGGTGGACCTGGACCCGGAGATGACGCGCCTCTTCGCCACGCACCCGGTGCTCACCGAGCTCAATGCGGGGTCGCTGAAGTCGCCGCGGGTGCGGGTGGTGAACGAGGACGCCTTCCAGTGGCTGTCGCACACCGACGAGATGTTCGACTTCGTGGTGGCCGACTTCCCGGACCCGTCCAACTACGCCGTCGGGAAGCTCTACACCACCGCCTTCTACCGCCTGCTGGCGCGCCGGATGAGCCGCGATGGGCTCGCCGTGGTGCAGAGCACGTCGCCGATGTTCGCGCGGCGCGCCTTCTGGAGCATCGACGCCACCCTGCGCGACGCGGGCTTCCGCACCCGGCCGTACCACCTGTACGTGCCGTCGTTCGGCGAGTGGGGCTTCATCCTGGCGGGCCGCGGCGAGTACGCGCCCCCCTCCGCGCTCCCCGCCGGCCTGCGCTTCCTTACTCCGAGCGGCCTGCCCGCGCTCTTCGACTTCCCAGCCGACATGCGCCCCGTGCAGGCGGCCGTGAACCGCCTGGACGACCCGGTGCTCGTGCGCTACTACGACCAGGACTGGAAGGACTTCGGCGCCTGAGCCGGCCTTCCGCACATCATTTCCGCGGCCGCACATGGCTGCCGCGGAACACCGCGGGCGACCGCCCGCAAACCCCCACTCCGGATGGAGAATAGCATGCCCGTTCGTTCCATGTTCGCGATCTCCGTGTTCGCGCTTGCCGCCGCCGCCACCGACGTTTCGGCGCAGGCCCGTTCCACCACCGCTGGCTTCCACCTTGGCGCGGCGCTCAACGGCTCGTCCATCAATTTTGACCTCGAGGACGAAGAGACCGACACCGAGAAAGGTTTCGGGATCAGCCTGACCGCCGGGTACAACTTCACTCCGCAGTTCGGCGTGCTGATCAACCTCACCGGCGCCAACGTCGAGGCCGATGGCGGCAGCTTCGGGCTGGGCCATGGCGACCTCGCGGGGCGCTTCTCGTTCGCCAACCCGGCGAGCGCGCTGGTGCCGTACCTGGAGCTCGGTGTCTCCAGCATCGCGCTGGTGGAGGAGGACGCGGAGAGCGGTGAAGACGTCCAGATCTCCGGGACCGGCTTCACCGGCGCGGCGGGGCTCAACTACTTCTTCAGCCCGAAGCTGGCGCTGGACGCCAACCTGCGCTTCACCGCGGGCGAACTGGACACGATCAAGATCGGCGGCGAGTCCCAGACTACCGACGAAGGCGTCGACGCGACCACGGCGCGCATCAACATCGGCATCTCGTGGTTCCCGGGCGGCGGGCGGTAAGCTCGTAACCCACGAACAGCGGCCTCACGCCGAGACGCGGAGGCGCGGAGAAAGCTCCTCCGCGTCTCCGCGTTTGTACAAGCAACCGCGTTTCCCACCCAACTTCCTGAACGGAGCGCTTCGCCGCGCTTCCACCTTCGCGACCCTGCGGCGCGAAGTGAAGGAGACGGGCTCCGCCGCGTGCGCCGCAACATCCAATGTTCTGATCCTGGTACCCGGGATTCGGGGCGGCGCCGCCGCCTGTCCCAGCTCTGGCGACGGATCGGCAAGCCCGCTCCGTCTATCAGCACGCACGGTCGTCTGAACATTGGACGGATCCGTTTGCGCGGGAGAGCCCGTCTCCTTCACTCCGCGCCATGGAATCCCGGCAGGGCAGGTACTGTGAGGCGCTCCGTTCAGGAAGTGGAGGTGCGGGGGTCAGGATGCGAGCTGAACCGCGACGGCTTCGCGCACGGCGGTGCCGTCGAGCAGCGTTTCGGGGTCGAGCGGGGCGAGGGCGCGGGCGATGGCGGGGAGGATCGTGTGCCAGGGCGGATCGGGCGCGCGGAGGGTGGCGGTGAAGGGGGCGCCTTCGACGGTGCGCCAGCGGCGGCCGTCGTGGACGTACGCGGCGACGTCGGCGCGAATGGCGGGGCCCTGCGCGTCCGTCCACGCGTGCGCGACCAGCGTCAGCCAGACGGGGCCGTCGACCGCGTGGACGATGGGCCCCCTGCGGTGCGTCTCCGTCCAGCAGTGCGGCGAGCGCCCCAGGACGGGGTGCGGCGCGCCGGGTACGGCGGGGAGCGCGGGCCAGGCGAGCTGCGGAAGCTCGGGTACCCCGCGAAAAGTCTCGGCGTGTGCGTCCCAGCGCAGGCGCTGCGGATAAGCGCGGTCGGCGGCGCGCGGGGCTTCGGCGGCTTCCAGCCAGCGCATGGGGCTGTCCAGGACCGCACCCTGCGCGCCGCGCATCCAGCGCGCCCACTCGCCGAACTGCGCGTGCAGGATGCGCCGCGTCTCGCTACGGTCGGCGCCAAGCACCGGGGACCCGATGCGAGCGCCGCTGTCGTCGCGCTCCAGCCACGACTCGGCGGCCTCGCCCCCCTCGCGCCGCTCCATCATGGAGATCCCCACCGCGCGGCAGCGGTTCTCGCCGGAGCTGCGGCCGGCGCCGGTGCGGTAGACGTGCACCAGGCGGCGCGCCACGCGGTGGATGCCGTTGCGCTCGTACTCCAGCAGCCCGCGGTACAGCCCCTCGTGGCGTGGGCAGCGCCACACTCGAGGGTGGAGGCGGCTGTCGCCCAGGAGGGGGAGGGGATCGTCGGGCGTCCACGGATCGCCGTGGTCGGGGAGGACGCCGCGCGCCGGGACCTCGATCCAGGGGAGCCCAAGGGTGCGGTACTTGGCGGCTTTCTCGTCGTCCACCGCGTGCGATGCGTAGACCTCCACGGCCGCCACGATGGCGCCGCCGCGCAGGAGCACCACGTCCGCGCGCAGGGAGGGAAGGGAGTGCTCCACGCGCACTTCGTCCCACTCCAGCGGCCACGCGTTCTCGGGGGCGGCGGTGCAGCGCTCCGTGCTCCGCTCCTGCGGCACGCGGTGGCAGACGGGGCGCACGCGCAGCGGCCCGCCGCGGCCGAGCTGCTCCGCCAGGTGCACCTTGGCCGCGTGGTGCAGCGCCCCCTCGCCGCGGGCGGCGGCGCATTCGGAGCCGGCCAGGTGCGCGTAGTGGGGGCGGTTGCGCGCGCCCAGCTTCAGCCAGACCCGCTCCAGGCAGACCGGACAGAAGCTGCGCGGGCGGCGGCGCGGCGGGAGCGCGCGGTAGGCGATGACGGGCACGAGGAGGTGCTCCACGCCCGGCTCTTCGGGGACGATCCGATCGTTCTCGTCGCGGAAGGGGCGGCGCGCGCCGTCCACGGCCGCCACGGACGCGGCGGCGGCTCCGGCTTCATCCGCCGCGACGTACGCCCACGCCAGGCGGATCTCGGCGGCGCGGGACTCGCGGGTCTCGGTCAGACGCCCTGCGCTTCGAAGCGCAGGGTGCGGCGTTCGATCTCCAGCTCCGCCATGTGCTTCCTCCGTCGTTCATGGTGCGCGTTTCGCCTCGGAATGTGGCGGGGGCGGTTTCGTGGGGGCAAGGCCGGCGGGGGCCCTCACCCCCGCTCGTTCCTCGCTGCCCCCTCTCCGTTATCGAGAGAGGGGGCGGAAACACCGTGGATGTGGATGATCTACTGGAGAACTCGTGTGCGGATTCCGGCGTCGATGCTCGTGCTCGCGCTGCTCTGGGTCGTGCCGGTGGGAGGGCAGGGGGTGCGATCGGTGACGCTGCGGCTGGACAACGACATCCTCGCGTTGCGCGGCCGGGGTGCGCCCGCGGATTACGATTACACGCAGGGGCTGGTGCTGGGTGTGGAGCTCGACTCGGCGTCGCGGTGGATGCCAGGGCGGCTGCCCGCGTGTGATGCGACCGGAACGGAGGTGTGCGTGCGGACTCGCATCGAGGCGGGGCAGCGCATCTACACGCCGCGTCGGGATGCGTCGAACCCGATTCCCGGAGAGCGGCCATACGCGGCGTGGCTCTACTTAGGGGGCGGCATCGCGCGGGAGAGCGGGCGCGGTGTGCGGTCGCTGGAGGTGGAGCTCGGCGCAACGGGGCCGCCCGCGATGGGTGAGTGGGTGCAGAACGGGGTGCATCGGCTGACGGGATCGGAGCGGCAGGAGGGGTGGGCCCACCAGACCGGCTTCGAGCCCGGCATCCTCCTGCGCTTCCAGGAGGGACGGCGCTGGGATGGGGGCGCGGCGCGAGTCGAGCCCGCCATCAGCGTGGAGCTGGGGAACGTGAGGACGGCGGCGGCGGTGGGTGCGTCGGGCGTGCTGGGGCGCGGCACGGGTCCGTATGCGCGGCTGGGCGGGCGGCTGGAGTGGGTGGTGCGCGACATCTTCCTGGACGGCAGCACCTTTGGGAGCCGCTCCACCGCCCGCAAACTTCCCTTCGTGAGGGAGGGCGAGGCGGCGGTGGGGTTTCGGGCGCGGAAGTGGTCGGCCGAGTACCGCTTCGTCGCCCGCTCGCGCGAGTACCGCGCGCAACCGGAGCGACACGCGTACGGCTCGCTGGTGCTGACGGTGGCGCGCTGAGCGGGCCGTCCGCAGCGTTGTGCCCAGATGGAAGCCGGCCCCGGACGGAATAGTCCGGGGCAGCCGCCCGGGCGGCCGCCGGTTCGCGTGAAAGGCGCACCCAGTGCATCTTGCTAGCTGACGCGCGCAGGCGGACGCGCGCGGCTCGCCGGCCGTGGAACCGAAGGCTCGCAAGCGTCGTAACACATGTGTTTCCAATGCCCGGCGAACGTCCGGCGCATCGGCTGGCCTCTGCCAAACACGACCCGTGAAGAAGTCCACTGCCGTACGCCTTACCCTGGTATCCGCCCTGGCCGCCGGCGCCGTGGGGTGCGCCGACGAACGCCCGGAGCAGACGATGCGCGGGTGGTGCGATCCCGAGAACCCCGACGTGTGCGACGACCGTCCGCGCACCGGCTTCATCCCCATGTTCTTCCCCATCTACCACCGCGGCATCTACTACGACAACCGTGGGATCGGGCGCACCGGGCCCGGCGGCGCGGTGGTGGCCAACGCGCCGCGCCCCACGGTTTCGCGCGGCGGCTTCGGGCGCACCGGGGCCGGGCGCAGCAGCGGGATCGGGCGCGGCGGTAGCTGAGCGTGCGCCACGAAGCCAATCCGCCGCGCCCGGACTGGGAGCGCCGCGTGGAGGAGGTCGGGCTCCGCCACCACACGGCCGGCGGAGTGCCGTACTGGACCGAGGAGGCGCACTACGTCTTCTCGATGGCCGAGGTGCGGCGCGTAGAAGACGCCACGCGCGAGCTCCACGCCCTCTGCCTGGACGCTGCGGAGGCGGTGATCGAGGGGAAGCGCTACGCCGAGCTGGCGATCCCGCCGCTCGCCGTGCCGCTGATCGAGGCGTCGTGGGAGGCGGACGCGCCCTCGCTGTACGGGCGCTTCGACCTGTCGTACGACGGGCGCGGCGAGCCCAAGATGCTGGAGTACAACGCGGACACGCCCACCTCGCTGGTGGAGGCTGCGGTGGCGCAATGGTACTGGCTGGAGGACCGCTTTCCCGGCGCCGACCAGTTCAACCGCATCCACGAGGCGCTGGTGGAGACGTGGGCGGAGCTGCGCCCCTACCTCTTCTCCGGCCGCGTCCACTTCGCCTCCCTGCCGGACGCGGAGGACGAGGCGACCGTCGAGTACCTGCGCGACTGCGCGCAGCAGGCGGGGCTGGAGACGGTGCAGCTCCCGGTGGAGGAGATCGGGTGGGACCCGCGGGCGCGGGAGTTCGTGGGCGTGGAGGGGCTGCCCATCCGCTGCGTCTTCAAGCTGTACCCGTGGGAGTGGATGATGCACGAGGAGTTCGGGCAGAACCTGGGGCGGGTGCGGGCGCCGGTGCAGTGGATGGAGCCCGCGTGGAAGATGATCCTCTCCAACAAGGGGATCCTCCCGATCCTGTGGGAGCGCAATCCCAGCCATCCCAACCTCCTCCCCGCCTACCGCGACGACCTCCTCTTCACCCAGGCCGACGCATACGTCGTGAAGCCGCTCCTTTCGCGCGAGGGGGCGAACGTGCGCATCGTCTCCCCCTGGCACACGCAGGCGGAGACGGGCGGCGACTACGGCGAGGAGGGGTTCGTGTTCCAGGAGTACGCGCCGCTCCCCTCGTTTGGCGAGTGGCAGCCGGTGATCGGCAGCTGGATCGTGGGGCAGAGCCCGGCCGGCATGGGCATCCGCGAGTCCGCCGGGCCGATTACGGACAACCTGAGCCGGTTTGTGCCGCATCGGATCGAGGGGTGACAAGTGCGTTAGTGCGTTAGTGCGTTAGTGCGACGGCGCGGAGGCCGGCACGGGGCATTGGCGCCACGCGCGGAGTTCTCCCCCTCGCCCGCCCTGCGCCCCCGCAGGCGGGGGAGGGGGCCGGGGGGAGGGGGCACTTTGCGCGGCCCTTTCGCGTCCGCTACACTAGTCGCGGAATCCCACCGGGAGACGGACTTCACCCCCTTCAAGCTTGCGGCGGAGTAATCGATGCTGAAGCTAGACCTGGTGCACACGCTGGCGTTCGCGGGTGTCGTGCTCGTGGTTGGATACGGGGTGCGGCGCATGTTTCCCGTGCTCGCGCGCTACAACATCCCCGGCCCCGTGATCGGCGGGCTGATCGCGTCGCTGGTGGGGTGGGCGGCGCACGCGCGCGAGACGCCGCTCTGGGAGTTCGACACCACGCTGCAGGCGCCGCTGATGATCGCCTTCTTCACCACCATCGGCTACGCGGCGTCGCTGCGGCTGCTGAAGGTGGGCGGCCCGCAGGTGCTCCTCTTCTTCGGCCTCGCCACGGTGTTCGCGGTCGTGCAGAACGTCGTGGGGGCGGGGATGGCGACGATGTTCGGCCTGCACCCGCTCTTCGGCGTGCTGACCGGGTCGGTGACGCTGACGGGCGGGCCGGCGACGGGGCTCGCATTCGCGCCGACCTTCGAGGCGGCGGGGGTGCCGGGCGCAACCACCATCGCCGTCGCATCGGCAATGGTGGGGATCGTCTTCGGCGGGGTGATCGGTGGGCCGGTGGGAACGCGGCTGGTGGAGCGGCACCGGCTCAATCAGAAACTGCGCACCCCGGCCGAGATCGAGACGCCGGTCGCCACCGAGATCGTGGAGGCGCAGCTCGCCGAGCCCGCCCCCGCCGCGCCCTCGGGGGAGGACGAGGGGTCCTGGGAGCTTCTCAAAGCGGTGGTGCTCATCCTCCTGGCGATGTGGGCCGGGTCCTGGGTCAGCGCCGGCTTCACCGCGCTGGGCGTCACCCTCCCCGCCTACATCGGCGCCATGCTGGTCGCCGCGCTCATTCGCAACCTGGATGACGCGCTCGGCTGGATCGGCATCCGCCAGAGCACGGTGGACGACGTGGGGAACGTGGCGCTGGCGCTCTTCATCGCCATGGCGCTGATGACGCTGAAGCTGTGGGAGATCTCGAACCTGGCGCTCCCCATGCTCGCCATCCTCGCGGTGCAGGTGATCCTGGTGGCGCTGGTGGCCGCCTGGCCCGTCTTCCCCCTGATGGGGCGCGACTACGATTCGGCGGTGATGGGCGCGGGGTTCATCGGCTTCATGCTGGGCACCACGGCCAACGCGATGGCCAACATGCGCTCGATGGTGGAGCGGTACGGCCCCTCGCCGCGCGCATTCCTGGTGGTGCCGATGGTGGGCGCGTTCTTCATCGACTTCACCAACGCGGTGATCATCACCGTGTTCGTGAACCTGCTGAGTTGATGTCCATCCGCCCCATCGTCCGCCTGGGCGACCCGCTCCTGCGCGAGATCTGCGCGCCGGTAAACGATCCCGCCGATCCGCGCGTGGCGGAGACGGTGCGCGACCTTGCGGACACGCTGGCGCACTCGCGCGCGACCACCGGCTACGGACGCGCCATCGCGGCGCCGCAGATCGGTGTGCTGGAGCGGATCGTCTTCCTGAACGTCGATGGCGCGGCGCCGTGGCCCTTCGTCAACCCGTCCATCGCGGCGCACAGCGACGAGGTGGTGACGGTGTGGGACGGATGCCTGAGCTTCCTCAGCATCTTCTGCCAGGTGCCGCGCTGGGCGTCGGTCACCGTGCGCTACCAGGATCTCGCGGGCGCCTGGCACGAGGTGGAGGCGGATGGCGACCTGTCCGAGCTCCTCCAGCACGAGATCGACCACCTGGACGGCATCCTAACCGTGGACCGCATGACCGACGTGCGCACGCTGGTGACGCGCGAGGAGTTCGAGCTGCGGTACCGGGCGGAGTCGCCGTACGGGAGGACCCCCTCCCCCCGGCCCCCTCCCCCGCCTGCGGGGGCGCAGGGCGGGTGAGGGGGAGAACCCGGCGCGAGGGGCGTATGTCGTTGCCAGGCGCGCAGATCCGGTTGGGCGCGCGATTCATCGCGCCCGTGTCTCGCGCGGCTCGGCCACCCGTTCACGCACACCGAACCCGTAGGGGCAGACCTCCGTGTCTGCCCACCCTTGCCCGCTCGACAACCCCCGCGGGCCGCACGGATTCCTGTAGGGGCCGCCCCACCTGGTTGCCCGTGCCTGTCCCCGCGCCGCTCCCCGCCCTTCGAGGCCATGCCCGCCTTCACCGACCTTGCCGCCAGCATCGAGCGGATCACCGGCGCGGATCGTTTCGCGGAGCAGCCGCCGAGCGTCTTCGCCGCGTCCACGGGCGAGGTGCGCAGGCTGGGGCTGGCGCTGGAGCCATCGGCGGCGGTGATGGAGCAGGTGCGGGGTGAGGGGCTGGATGCGCTCTTCCTCCACCGCCCGTGGGGCGTGGAGGTAGAAAGGCTCCCAGCTGACGTCGGGGTGCTGGCGAGCCACCTGCCTTTCGACGAGCGGCTGACCGTTGGATACAACCCTGATCTGGCGGAGGCACTAGGCCTTTCCAGGATCGAGGCGCTGGGGGCGAAGGAGGGGCGTCCGCTCGGGATGATCGGGGACTTCGCGGGCGGGCTGGAGGCGCTTGTGACGCGCATCGCGGCTGAGCTTGGAGAGCCGGAGCACATCGAGCGTGGGAGCGGTAGTCGAACCGAACGCGTGGCGGTGGTCGGCGCGATGACGGATGCACTCGTGCGCGAGGCGGTGGCCCGGGGCGCGGGCGCCTACGTGACCGGTCAGATGCGCGCCCCCGCCCGCGCCACGATCATCGAGACCGGGATCGCCGTCGTCGCGGTGGGCCACAGGCACGCCGAGGTGTGGGGCCTCCACCTGCTCGCCCGCCTTCTCCGCGCGGAGTGGCCGGGGGTTACCATCGTTGTCCTCGACGCGCCGTGAGCCTTTGCCCCCTCTCACGAGAACGGCGAGGGCGCAGCGAGGTGACGAGCGGGGGTGAGGGCCCCCGGCGCGCGCCTTGCCACCACAAACCGGCGGGGAACCGCGTACACCGCGTACGGAGGGGGGTGAGGACGTGCAGAACGACGCACAGAGCAGCGCCGGCAGGCTCAAGCGGCTGGACGGGCTGGCGTACCTGCTGGACAACTCCATCCCCATCCCCGGCACGGGGGCGCGGGTGGGGATCGACGCGCTGATCGGCCTCGTCCCCGGCATCGGCGATGTGGCGGGGACGGCGATGTCCGCCTACATCGTGATGCAGGCGGCACGGATGGGCGCGCCCGCCTCGGTGGTCGCGCGCATGGTGCTAAACGTGGGCGTGGAGACCATCGTGGGCACCATCCCCTTCCTCGGCGACCTGTTCGACGCGGGGTGGAAGGCCAACGCGCGAAACATCAAGCTGCTGCGCACGGTGGTGGAGCAGCCCGGCGTCGCGCGCAGGTCGAGCCGCGCGGTGGTGCTCGGCGCGGGGCTGGCGCTCCTGCTCATCCTGGCGGCGATCGGGGTGGTGGCGTTCGCGGTGGTGCGCGCGATGTGGTACTGGCTCACGAGCCCAGGCGGACCCGGACTGACGTGATGCACGGAGGGCCCCGCGGCGATGCGGGGCCCTCGTTCAAACGTGTGCGGGTCAGAAGTCGCGCGAGCTGGCTTCGGCGGAGGTGCCGGTGGTGCCGCTGGGGTCCTGGCCCAGGACGATCCCGCCGTTCTCGGTGCGCCCCGGCGCCTGCTGCTCGCCCTCGGTGCCCGCGGCCGCGAAGCCGCTGGCGTCGCCGTAGCTGCCGTCCTCCGGGTCGGGGGCGGTGCGGGCCTGGCGCTCGCCGCGCTCCACCTCGTTGCCGCTGACGTCCGAGCCGGCTCCGGCCATCCCCTCGCGGCTCACCATGTCGTCCTGGTCGGAGAGGCGCTCGCCCTCGCTGCGGCCGCCGGTGGAGTCGTCCAGCTGGCGCTCGGCCATGCCGGGGTTGCTGCTTTCGTCGTTGCGGTCCATGTGTCCTCGCTTGCGTGTGCGGGTCCCTCGCTGCTGGACCCACGTCGGGTGGCAATTCGCATTCCGTGTGTCTGGGGGTCGCGAGGCCGGTCAGGCGGTGAGCAGGATCCGGTTGCCCGCCGGATCGGCGACCCATACTCCGCCCGCATGTGGTGCGGCGTTCGGAAGCCGCTGGAGCGCCGCCTCCAGGCGGCCCCCGGTGTCGAACCGGATGTTGTAGTGATGGAGGCCCGCCGTCCCTGCCGGCCGTTGGGGCGCTCCCGCACCCTGCCAGACGTTCAGCGCCAGCCGGTGCGGGAACCGCCCGCCCGCGTCGAAGTCCGCAATCCGCATCTGCGGCAGGTACATCTGCTGGCGGAGTCCAATTCCGTCGCCGTAGAACCGGCGCGCCGCCTCCAGATCGCCAACGTGCAGGTGGATGTGGCCCACCGTCGTCCCGGGCGGCACCGCCCGCTCCACGTCGCTGTCTGGGAGCCGCGAGAGGAGCTGTTCCACGTCCAGCGGTTCGGTCGGACTGCGCCTCCTCCCCTCGGCGTCGATGACGACGATGCCGCCATCGACCATCTGGACGGAGCGCCTGCGCTCCGGGGTTTCCAGCGCCAGTTCGAGGCCGATCCCGTCCGGGTCGTCCAGGTAGAGCGCCTTGGACATCACGTGGTCCGTCGGGGCGACCGGCCACCGCCGCTCGATCAGCCGGGCGAGCACGCGCGCGAACTCCGGCTCGTCGGGCAAGTGCAGCGCGACGTGGTAGAGCCCGCTGAAGCCGCGCTGTACGCGGCTCGTGGCTCCGGGATGCAGGACGAGCAGCGTCTCGTCTTCGGTGCCCAGCTCGATCCCGGCGTCGTCCTGTCCGCGAAGGTGGAGCCCGACGACGTCCCTCCAGAAGCCCACGGAGCGGGCGCCGTCGATCACGTCCAGATGCACGGGCCCCAGGGTCGCGAAGTCCGCAAGGCCGGCCGGGGCGTCCCCCAACCGGGGCGCATGGTGCTCGTCCATCATCTCCATCTCCAGTCCTCAGGAAGCTCGTAGTCGTCAGGTCCTGACGCGGGCATGGGGCGGCGAGGGTGCCACCCCGGACCGCCCTACTCCGCGGCTGGCGCCTTCTGCTCGTTCAGCCCGTACACGCGCCCGTCCGGTCCGCGGAAGTGGCGGTAGGCGTAGCCCATCCCCTCCACCCGGGTGATCTCGCCCAGCAGCTCGCCTCCCGCGGCGGTCACGGCGCGGGAGGCCTCCTCCACGTCGTCGACGCGGAAGCCGAACGCGATGCTCCCGTTGTACCCGTAGGCCGGCACCGTCTCGGGCGTGTACAGCTCAAGGAGAGTGCCGTTCGGCATCGCGAAGACGCTGATCCCCGGCATCTCCATCATGGGCGAGAGGCCGAACGCTTCCGTCGCCAACTCCTTCATCGCGGCGAACTGCGTTTCGTCCTTGAGCGTAACGGCGTGCCAGGTGATTCCTTCAACTCGCATGGTCGTGTCCCTTGGTGGAGCGCTGCAACCGCGCTCAGCGCTGAATGGAGGCGGGCCTGGAGCGGGATGCCCCACGGGCCTGTGATCGTGACGCGTCCGGGCCGGCAGGGAGACGCAGCCCCTCGGCTCCGGGCACGTACGGCGTGCTCGGAGCCACGCGGCGGATCAGGTCAGACGGCCGTCACCCAGGCCGGCGCGATGCCGGTCCCGCGGCCGGCCATGAAGCCGAGGTAGATGTTGAGCATCCCCAGGGGCTCCAGGTAGCGCGCGTTCGAGAGCGGACCGGCGTCCACGGCCTCGAAGCCGGCGCTCTCGATCGCGCCACGCACCGCCTGCTTCGCCGTCTCGTCGTCGCCGGCGTAGAGCACCTGCACCTTGGTCGCGCCCGGCGCCGAGCCGAGCACCGGAGCGAAGACGGTGTTGAACGCCTTCACGATCCTGGCACCCGGCACCGCCTTCTGGATCTCCTCGGCCGCCGAGGAGGTGAAGCCGACCGTCAGGCCGGAGAAGTCCGGGGCGAGGGGGTTGCTGATGTCGATGACCGTCTTCCCGCTCACGTCCCCCGCGCCGCGCAGCGCATCGGCGGCAGCACCGTAGGGGGTGGCGAGGATGAGCAGCTCGGCGCCCGAGGCGATCTGGCCGTGCGGCACGGCGCGCGCGTTGCCGCCCGCGGCGGAGGCCGCCTGCTCGGCATGCGAGGGGTCCTGCGCCGTGATGGAGACCTCGTGGCCGGCGGCCGCGAGACGCTTCGCGAAGGCGGAGCCCATGTTGCCCCGCGCCGATGATCCCGATCTTCACTGTGTACCTCCCTCTTCTGATGGTTGTCCCGGCGCTCAGCGCAGCGGGTCCAGGCCGACGTAGAGCGGAATGCCCCACGGGTCGGCGGTGATGAACGCATCCGGTCCTGCGGATGTCACCCGCACACCCCCTGCTTCCAGCCGCGCCCGGGCGGCCTGGACATCGCCGTCCGCCGGCAGGTAGATGCGCCACTCGCGCAGCCCCGTGAACTCCGCCGGGCGCGGCGTCGCGCCCTCTCCGCGCCACGTGTTGAAGCCGAGGTGGTGGTGGTAGCGGCCGGCCGATACGAAGGCGCCGGTCCCCAGGTCCATCTGGAGTTCGAGGCCCAGGAGATCCACGTAAAAGGCGCGCGCCTCAGGGATGCTCCCGACGTGCAGGTGCAGGTGCCCTACCCTCAGCCCCGGCGCGGCCGGCGGGGTGACCGGCTCGCCGGCCGTCATCGCGAGCAGCCCCTCCACGTCCAGCGGATCCATGCCCTCGCGCATGTACCTGGACAGCGTCGCCGGCCACTGGTCGCGCGGCGCATCCCACGCGAGCTCCAGCCCGTTGCCGTCCGGGTCGGTGAGGTAGACGGCCTCGTGCGTCTTGTGGTCCGAGCCGCCGACCCGCGCACCCGAGTCGGCGATGCGGCGAGCGGTGCGGGCGAGCTCCAGTCGTGACGGGTAGTTCAGCGCCACGTGGTAGAGCCCCGTGTGCGGCAGGTGCTTGCCGGCGGGACGTGCGCCCGGCTCCTCCTGGAGCACCACGACGTCCTCGTATCCAGGGCCGCCGGCGCTCAGGTGCGCCACCTCGTATCCGCCCTCCCGGCCGCGCGCGGCGACCTGAAGGCCGATGACGCGGGTGTAGAACCCGACCGCCCGCTCGAGATTCGAGACGGCCAGCCGCACCGGCCCCAGCCGGAGCGCGTCCGGCAGCAGGGCGCGCGACTCCCGGGTGTACGGCATCCGGTCAGTGGTCATGGTGCTCATGGTCGGATCCTCGACGAAGAAGGAGCGGTTCCGTGTCCGTTCAGGCGCCACGCGGCGCGATGGGAGCGGCCTTGCCGCGGCCCCAGGCCACGATGGCCGCCAGCGCGCCGAGCACCAGGTTCACCGGGATCATCCCGAACTCGCCGCGCGTGGCGTGGACGAGCGAGGCCAGCACCATCACCACGACGAGACCGAGCGCGGCCAGGACGGTCAGGCGCGGCTGGATCCGGGTCAGCGAGGGGAGGATGAGGCCCAGGGCGCCGGCCAGCTCCGCGGCGCCGATGAAGCGCACCAGGGCGGCGGGCACGCTCCCCACCCACGCCATCTGCGCGGCGAGGTCAGCCACGGGCGTCGCAAGCTTCAACAGGCCGGACATGCCGAAGGCGATGGCGAGCAGGACCTGCAGGGTCCAGAGCGTCACGCGAAGGCCACGGCGGGACTGCGGTGCGGTGCGAGTCGAATCGATGGTGGACATGCTTCTTACTCTCTCGTTGAAACGTGGTTTGTTTTAACAGATGTTACTGCGTGCGAACGGCCGTCTCTCACGACCTGGGGCGCCGGATCTCAGCTGGCGGCGGCCGGCTCCGCGAACAGCTCCAGCAGAGAACGGAACGTCTCGAGCTGCTCGGGCGTGAACCGGCGGAACTGCTCGCGGTGAAGCGCGTCGAGCACCGGCGTGGCCTCCCGCAGCTTCGCGCGTCCCGCGTCGGTGAGCCGCGCCCGCACGAGGCGGCGCTGGACGGGGTCCCGCTCCCGCACCAGGAGCCCCGCCTCGGCCATGCGATCCAACAGGCGCGTCATGTCCGGTACGGGCGAGATCAGCCGCCCACCGATGTCCGTGCCGCAGAGACCCTCGGGCCCCGCCCCGTTCAGAATGCGGAGCACGTTGTACTGCGTGCCGGTCAGCCCGAGCGGCTTGAGCAGCTGGTCCGCCCTGTACATGCCCCGGCTGACGGCCCGTGCGAGCATGACCGCGACCCTCTGCTCAGGCGAAACCGGGAGCGGCCGGGGGTTCGTGGCTCGACTATTCATGTTGTCACAATAATCGGTACAACGTGGGTTGTCAAGGGCGGTAGCCGCCTGCGCCCGTGCGCGCCGCGGCTGCACTTTTCGCGCTCGGCCTCGCGGAAAAACAGCATCACACAGAGGCCACGAAGGGAACCGCAAGGCCACAGAGAAACCCTTTTCTGTTCTTGCCGTTTCCTCTGTGTCTCTGTGTGAGGCCCCGCGGTCACCCGGCCACGGATTGGCATCCGCGGCCGATTCGGTGTATCTATATAGCCCAGCAACCCGATAGCCGACCTCGAACCGAGCATCGATCCGTGGCAGTGGACACCAGCGATTGGAAGGCGCGCGCGCGAGCCGGCTGGCAGCGGCTGCGCGCGGCGTGGCGCAACCGGCAGGAACGCAAGATCGTAATCGGCCTGGGGCTGGTGACGATGGCGTCGTGCGGCACCGGCGGCGTGGTGGCCGCGTGGACGCGCGCCTGCACCGGCACCTGCCCCAGCGCGGACCAGGTCGCCGACTTCGCGCCGCGCCAGGCCAGCCAGGTGCTCGACTCGCGCGGCGCCCTGCTGGGCACCTTCCACCGCGAGCGGCGCACGGTCGTACCCATCAAGTCGCTCCCGCGCTACGTGCCGCTGGCGTTCGTCTCCATCGAGGACGCGCGCTTCTACCACCACGAGGGGGTGGACCCCATGCGCGTGGTGGGGGCGATCCGCGACAACATCCTGGGCGGCTTCGGGGCCACGGGCGGCAGCACCATCACCATGCAGCTCGCCCGCAACCTCTTCCCCCAGCAGCTCCCGGCGGGCGAGAAGAGCATGCGGCGCAAGATCGCCGAAGCCAAGCTGGCGCTGGAGATGGAGCGGAAGCTCTCCAAGGACCGGATCCTGGAGCTGTACCTCAACCACATCTACCTGGGCGCCGGGGCGTACGGCATCGAGGCCGCGTCGCGCACCTACTTCAACAAATCGGCGTCGCAGCTCACCCTGTTGGAGGCGGCCACGCTGGCCGGGCTTCCGCAGGCGCCCAGCGCGTACAACCCGCGCGAGCACCCCGAGCGCGCGGAGCGGCGGCGCAACCGCGTGCTGGAGATGATGAGGCAAGAGGGTGTCATCACCCCCGCGCTCGCCGCCGAGCTCCAGCGGCAGCCAGTGACGGTGGCGCCACCCACCAACGCCCTCCGCTCCCCCTACTTCGTGGAGGCGGTGCGGCGCGAGCTGGAGCCGCGCTTCGGCGAGCTGCTGTACACGGGCGGGCTGCGCATCTACACGGCGCTCGACCCGGTGCTGCAGCAGACGGCGGAGCAGGCGCTGGAGGCGCAGATCAGGGCGATCGAGGGGGGGACGTACGGCGGGTACAGGCACCCGACCTACGAGCGCTTCACGGCGGGGCTCAAGCCGGACCAGGCGGTGCGCCACACGCCGTACCTGCAGGGGTTGGCGGTGGTGATGGACCCCAACACCGGCGCCGTGATGGCGATGGTGGGCGGGCGCGACTTCAAGCAGTCGCAGTTCAACCGCGCCACGCAGGCGCTCCGCCAGCCGGGCTCCGTCTTCAAGCCCTTCGTCTACGCCGCGGACCTGGAGCGGGGGCGCTCGCCCCTCTTCGCCGTGTCGGACGGGCCGCTCACCGTCGGCACCTGGAGCCCCAAGAACTACGACGGGCGCTACGGCGGCCACATGACGCTGCGCTCCGCCCTGCGCAACTCGCGCAACCTGGCCACCATCCGGGTAGGGCGCGACGCGGGGTTCGAGCGGGTAAAGGACCTGGCGCGGCGCGCGGGGATCAGCACGCCCATCCCTGGCTTCCCGTCGGTGTACATCGGCGCGGCGGCGGTGTACCCCGTCGACCTCATCTCCGCGTACGCCACCTTCGGCAACGGCGGCTACCGGGTGGAGCCGCGCTACGTCACCCGCGTGGAAGACCACCAGGGGAAGCTCCTCTGGCAGCCCCCCGCGCCCACGCGCCGCACGGTGGACCCGGCGGTGGGGTGGATCATCACCGACATGATGCGCGAGGTGGTGGACCGCGGCACGGGTTACGGGGTGCGCGACCCCTCCATCGGCGGGATCTCGTACGACATCCCCATCGCCGGAAAGACGGGGACGACCAACTCCGCAACAGACGTGTGGTTCGTGGGGTACACCCCTGAGCTGCTGACCGGCGTGTGGCTGGGGCTGGACAATCCGCAGACGATATTGGGCGGCGCCACGGGGGGAACGCTGGCGGTGCCGGTGTGGGCGCGGATTATGCGAAAAGCGTACGAAACACGGCGCCCTCCTCCAGCATGGCCCCGCCCGCGCAGCGTAGTGGCGCGCCGGGTGAGCGGGGGGCGCGTGCTGACGGCGGACTGCCCGTACGGCGGCGGAACCACGGACTACTTCGCGGCCCGGTACGCACCCCCGGCCAGCTGCGCGGCGCCCGCGGTGCGCACCCCAACCTTTGTCGATCCAACGCCGGAGCTTCCCGGCCGTCCCGTCTTCCCCGGGCAGCCACGCGTGCCCCAGCCGGAAGACTTCATCAAGCCCCAGCCCGCGCAGCCGGAGAAGCGTCCATGAGCTGAGCCGCGGCGGGCGGGGAACCGAGACGAAATGAACCCGAAGCTCAAGATCGCGCTCCTCTCCATCCTCGCCCTCTTCGTGGTCGGCTTCGGCTGGCTCTGGTTCGCGCCCTGCGGCATGGGCGGCTGCGCCCCCGTGAGCGAGCTGGAGCAGTACCAGGCCGAGGGCTCCGAGCTGCTGGACGCGGACGGGAAGCCCTTCGGCACCCTGTCCACGGCCAACCGGCGCGTGGTCCCCATCGACTCGGTTCCCGAGTACCTTCCGCAGGCCTTCGTTGCCATCGAGGACCGGCGCTTCTACGACCACGGCGGCGTGGACTGGAAGCGCTTCGGCGGCGCGCTCTTCGCCAACGTCAAGCGCGGCGGCGTGTCGGAGGGGGGGAGCACGATAACGATGCAGCTCGCCCGCAACCTCTTTCCCAAGGCGCTGCCGTACACCGAGCGCTCCATCCGCCGCAAGGTGATGGAGATCCGCGTGGCGCGGCAGATCGAGCGGGCGTTCGACAAGAAGAAGATCCTCGAGCTGTACATCAACCACATCTACATGGGCGAGGGGGCGTACGGGGTGGAGGCGGCCTCGCGCACCTACTTCGGCAAGCCCGCCGCGCAGCTCACGCTGGCCGAGGCCGCCACCATCGGCGGGCTGGGGCAGCTCCCCTCGCGGCGCAACCCGCGCGAGGACAGGGACGCCGCCCGCACCCGGCGCAATACCGTGCTGCGCGCCATGGCCGACGTGGGCTACGTTCCCCGCGCGGACGCCGAGGCGGCGATGAAGGAGCCGATGCGGGTGTCGCGCCCCAACAAGGACACGCGGCAGCGCGGCTCGTACTACGTGGAGCGGGTGAGGCGCGAGCTGGAGGACCGGGTTGGCGAGCGCTTCTACACGGCCGGCCTGCGCGTCTTCACCGCCTACGACCCGGTCGCCCAGGCCGCCGCCGAGAGCGAGGTGGCGCGCCAGGCCACGGCCATCGAGTCGGGCGCCTTCGGGAGCTTCAACCACCCCAAGTACACGCGCGGCAAGGAGAGCACCGACGCCTCCGGCACCCCGTACCTGCAGGGCGCGGCGGTGGTGATGGACGCGCGCAACGGCGAGGTGCGGGCGCTGGTGGGCGGGCGCGACTACGAGGACTCCAACTACGACCGCATCTTTCAGGCGCTGCGCCAGCCCGGCTCGGCGTTCAAGCCGTTCGTGTACCTGGCCGCCATCGGGCAGGGAGTGCCCCCCACGCAGAAGTTCGAGGACGCCCCGCTGCAGGTGCGGATGTCGCGCGGCAGCACCTGGAGCCCGCGCAACTACACCGGCACCTTCGACGGCCCCATCACCGTGCGCGACGCGCTGACCCGCTCCAAGAACGTGGTCACCGTCAAGCTGGCGCAGGAGGTGGGGATGGGGCGCGTGGCGGACCAGGCGCGCTCGCTGGGCATCACCACGCCCGTCCCTGAGAACCCCGCCGTCGCGCTGGGCTCGGCCGAGGTGAGGCCGATCGAGCTGGTGGGGGCGTACGCCGCCTTCGCCAACATGGGCGAGCGCGTGGTGCCGCACCTGGTTCGCCGCGTGGAGACTACCGACGGCGACGTGCTGTGGGAGGCGGAGGAGGAGCGCGAGCAGGTGCTGGAGGCGGCGGACGCCTTCGTCCTCACCAGCATGCTGCGCGACGTGGTGGACCGCGGCACGGGCACCCCGGTGCGCGCGGCCGGCTTCCGCGGCGTCGCCGCCGGAAAGACGGGGACCACCAACGCCGCCACAGACGTCTGGTTCGTGGGCTACACGCCCGACCTGGTGGCCGCGGTCTGGTTCGGGTTCGACAAGCCGCAGACCATCGTGCGCGGCGCATCCGGCGGCACGCTGGCGGCGCCGGTGTGGGGGCGCATCATGCAGCGCGTCTACGCCCGCCGCCGCGCGCCGCTGGAGTGGGCGCCGCCGCGCGGCGTCGTCACCGAGACGGTGGACCGCGCCACGGGGCTGGCGGTGATGGAGGGATGCCCCGCGCGCGGCCCCACCTACACGGAGTACTTCGTCAACAGCCGCCCGGCCGCCGAGCCGTGCAACGTGGTCGGCGGCTACCCGCCCATGGCGATGGACACCGCCTGGCGCGACGAGGAGTGGGGCTCCACCGACATCCAGCTCCCGCCCATGGAAGGGTACGACCCGGACACGGTGGGGATGACGGACCTGGAGCGCCGCGGCGTGAACTGGCCGGAGCTGGAGGCGCAGCGCCGCGCCGGCGAGCGCCCCCGCACCCCCGAGGCCGGGCGCGTGGAGACGTACCCCGAGCCGGTGCCGCCCACCACGCCGCGCACGCGCAGGCCCCCGACGCGCACGGATGAGCACCCGCCCGCGGAGCCGCGCCGGCCGAGGGTGCTGGGCGAAAAGGCGCCGCCGCCGCCCGCCCCGGAGCCCACGCCGCCCCCGGCGCCGGCCCCTCCGGACACGTCGGGCGGAGGGTCGCCGCTGGGCGCGCGGTGAAACCTCAGGGCCGCTTTGGGGTTGAAGACGCGCCGCATGTTCCGGCGGAGCGGCCACACGGCGCGGGCCCCGTGCCCGCGCGGACACCAGCAGAGGAGAGCGTGTTGACCAGTCATACCCGGCGGGCGGGAGTGCTCGCCTTTACACTTGCAGCCCTTCCCGCGGCGCTTTCCGCGCAGGCCCGCCCCACGGCCGCGCGCGTAGCGGCCCCGGCGGCCACCCCCACCCGCGAGCAGTCGCAGGCGCAGATGGCGGAGCTGCGCTCGATCGCGGCGCGACTCCAGGGGATCCACGCCCGCGCCATGCGCGCCGGCGACCTTACGGCCACGCAGACGACGCTGATGCGCGACATCAAGGCGGCGATGGAGCGGCAGGACCCGGAGCTCCCGCGCCTGGCCACGCGCGTGAAGGCGATGGAGGCCGAGGCGCGCACGGCCGAGGCTCGCAACGACGTGGCGCGCAAGCGGGCGCTGGCGCGCGAGTTCGCCACCATCCAGAGCCGCTTCATGCGCGCGCAGCAAACGGTGATGCGGCAGCCGGACATCGCGCGCCGCGCCCGCGCCTTCGACGACCGCCTGCACCGCCAGATGGTCGCCGCCGATCCGCAGACGGACCAGCTCCTGGCGCGCAGCCGCCAGCTGCAGGCGAGCCTCCAGCGCGCCCTGGCCGGCCAGGTCCCGACCGGCGCCTCCGCCGTCACCCGCCGCACGCCATAGCGCGCGACGCACCCCAACTCAGAACCGGGCCGCCGATCGCGAAGATCGGCGGCCCGGTTTTGCATTTTTGGCTTCTGGGGCGAGTGAACTCGCGGCAACAACAGCACAAAGTCCGCCTGCGCGGACTCCGGGTCCAATGCCGCGTTTCTCGAGCCGGCTTCAGCCGCCTTCCCGTGGTTCCAGCCGGGGGCTTAAGCCCCCGGCGACCGTCGCCGCGCCCCGATCCCGCCCCCGGAGCCTGCGAAGGCAGGCTTCCCGCGGTTGTTGCAGCGGTTTCAACCCAAATCCTGCAAACCAGAGTTTGGGTTGAGCCGCACCACCAGGTTTTCGCTGGTGTGGCGCTTCGCGGCGTGGCGCAGGGGCTCACCACGGCCGCAATTCGACCTCGGAGGGCTCATCCGCACGCGCTCAACAC
>DASVQP010000101.1 GCA_036389135.1 Longimicrobium sp. | reverse complement strand
CCCGATCTTTACATGTACGGCCGGTGGCCATGGCGTGGGGGATCACCCGATCCCATCCCGAACTCGGAAGTTAAGCCCCACTCGCGCGGATGGTACTGCCGGGGCCACCCGGTGGGAGAGTACGGCGCCGCCGGCCTACGTTTCAAGCCCCCCGATGCTCACTGCGAGCGTCGGGGGGCTTCTGTTTGTGGAACAGCCTCACACAGAGAACACAGAGGGAACTGCAAGGCCACGGAGAACCGAACTTCCTGAACGGAGCGCCCCACCCCCGCCCACGGCTTCGCAGCCGAGCTTGGTGGCGCGGAAGTGAAGGAGACGATCCCCGCCGCGCACCCGGGATCTGGCCATGTTCGACAGACCGTGCGTGGCGATCGCCACCTGCTGGCACCTGAACATGGGATACGACGGTGCCACACCGCAGAGCCCGTCTCCTTCACTCCGCGCCAGAGGCCGGCGCGGAGACAACGTGCGGCGCAGCGCTTCGTTCAGGAAGTGTGGTGCGTCTCCGCGCCTCCGTGTGAGCCATGCAGTAGTTGAGCATTCATGTCCCAGCGACACCCGCACTTGGAGAACCGGATGGAATACAGGTATGCAGTCGAGTCGGACGCCCCGTTCCTGGCCGAGATCAACCGGCAGCTGATCGAGGACGAGTGGGACGGCGGCGGGATGTCGCTGGAGCGCCTCGAGGCCCGCATGCGCCGCTGGCTGGCGGACGAGGACTACAAGGCGCTCCTCTTCCAGGAGGACGGCTCCACCGTCGCCTACACGCTCGCCAGCGTCGACGAGGACACGTCGTACATCCGGCATTTCTTCGTGCTGCACGAGCACCGCGGCCGCGGCGCCGGCCGCCGCGCCATGGAGCTGCTCCTGAGGGAGATCATCCCCCCCACGTCGCGCGTGACCCTGGACGTGCTCGCGTCCAACGAGGCCGGCCGCCACTTCTGGCGCTCCGTCGGCTTCCGCGACTACGCCATCCGCCTGGAGCGCCTCCCCGAAAACCCGTCCTCGTAGCGCCTCAACGCGGCGTCCGAGGGCCGGTGCCTGCGCCGGTGCGGTTGATGGCGCCGGCGATCTCGTCCAGGTCCTCGCGGGTGAGGTCGATGTTGGCGGCGCCCACCCAGCCATCCACCTGCTCCGGCGTGCGCCCGCCGACGATGGCCGCGGTCACCCCCGGCCACGCGATCGTCCACGCCACCGCGATGGAGGCGACGCTCGTGTCTTGGCGCTCGGCGATCGGGCCCAGCGCATCGCGGAGGGCGAGGTTGCGCTCCACGTTGGGCATCTGGAAGTCGGCCGAGCCGCGGCGCCAGTCGTCCTCGGCCAGGGTGTTGACGCGCTCCATCGACCAGCGGTCGGTGAGGAGGCCGGATTGCATGGGGCTGTAGACGATCACCCCCGTCTCGTGCTCCAGGGACCACGGTATCTCGGCCCCCGCGGCGTCGCGCCGGATCAGCGAGAACGAGGGCTGCAGCGAGTCCACGTGGCGAAGGCTGTCGCAGCGCTCCAACAGCTCCGTGTCGAAGTTGGAGACGCCGGCCCAGCGCACCTTCCCCTCGTCGACCAGGCGGAGCATCTCGGCCCAGGAGTCCTCCACCGGCGTCCCCGTCTCATCCGGCCAGTGGAACTGGTAGAGGTCGATCGTCTCCACGCCGAGGCGGCGCAGCGATGCCTCGCACTCGCGGCGGATGGAGTGCGGCTGCAGCGTGCGCTGCGGCGGGGCCATGGGGTTGCTCTCGTCCCAGGCCAGCCCGCACTTGGTGAAGACGAGCGGCCGGTCGCCCTCGCCGAAGTCGCGCAGCAGGCGGCCGACCACCTCCTCCGAGTGCCCCAGGCCGTACACCGCAGCCGTGTCGATCCAGTTGACGCCCCGCTCCACGGCGTGGCGCATGGCCCGCAGTGAGTCCTCGTCGTCCTGCGGCCCCCATCCGAAGGCCCACCCGCCGCCGCCCACCGCCCACGCGCCGAACCCCACGCGCGTGATCTCGGGTCCGTTGCTTCCCAGCCTGCGCTTCGCCAGTTCCGCCATTTCGATTTATCTCCGTGTGATCGAAGAGCTCAGCGGGGCTGTGCCCGCTCGTATTGCTTCGGCCAGTCGCCGCGGGTGCCCAGGCGGTGCGCGGCCAGCAGGGGCCAGCGCGGCTGCCGCAGGAGCTCGCGCGCCAGGAGCACCAGGTCGGCCTGGCCGGCGCGGATGATGTCGTCCGCCTGCTCGGGTTCGGTGATGAGACCCACGGCCGCGGTGGGGATGCCGCCATCGCGGCGCACGCGCTCGGCGAACCCAACCTGGTAGCCGGGCCCGATCTCGATCTTGGCGTTCGGCACCAGCCCGCCGGACGAGCAGTCGATCAGGTCCGCGCCGTCGCCGCGCAGGAGGGTCGCTAGCTGCACGGAGTCTTCCACGTCCCACCCGCCCTCCGCCCAGTCCGACGCGGAGATGCGCACGAAGAGCGGAAGCCGCTCCGGCCACACCTCGCGCACCGCGGCGACCACCTCGCGCGTCAGCCGCACGCGGTTGTCGAAGGAGCCGCCGTACCGGTCCGTGCGCTGGTTGCTGAGCGGAGACATGAACTCGTTCAGGAGGTAGCCGTGCGCCGCGTGCACCTCCACCACCTGGAAGCCCGCCTCCAGCGCGCGCCGGGCCGCGTCACGGAAGCCGTCCACGACGCGGCGGATCCCCTCCTCGTCCAGCTCCCTCGGCTGCGGATAGCCCTCGGTGAAGGGGACGGCGCTGGGCGCCATCACCTCGTTCCAACCGCCGTCCTCGACGGCAACGGCGCCGTTCCCCTCCCACGGCACCTGTGTGCTGCTCTTTCGCCCCGCGTGCGCGAGCTGCGTCCCCGCGATGGAGCCGTGGGCGTGGATGAAATCGGTGATGCGCCGCAGGGCGGGGACGTGCTCGTCCTTCCAGATCCCCAGGTCGCGCGGGCTGATGCGGCCCTCGGGGACGACGGCGTTGGCCTCGGTCATCACCAGCCCCGCGCCGCCCGTGGCGAAGGCGCCCAGGTGCACGAAGTGCCAGTCGTTCGCGAACCCGTCCTCGCTGGAGTACTGGCACATCGGCGACACGCCGATCCGGTTCCTGAATTCCACCTCTCGCAACCTCAGCGGCGAAAAGAGCCGCGCATCCGTGTCAGCCGGCAACTCGGGTCCTCCGTTTGGTAGATCATCCTGCCACCGTGGAGCGCCGTTCCCGTTGCAACCCTGCGACCAGCGGGGGGACAGGTGTGCGGTGCGGGGCCCGGCGGTTGAAACCGCTGCAACAACCGCGGGAAACCTGCCTTCGCAGGTTGCAGCCGCGCGAGCAGATGTATGCGTACGCCCCTCCCCCAGCAGTTTGGGGGAGGGGCAGCGAGGAACGAGCGGGGAGGGGGCCTTACAGGAGCTCGCGGTAGAACTCCAGCGTCTGCGCGGCGATGGCGCGCCAGCTGAAGTGGGCGAGGACGCGCGCGCGGGCGGCGGTGCCCATCGCGGCGCGGCGGGCGGGGTCGGTCATCAGCTCGTTGACGGCGGCGGCGAGCGCGCGGGAGAAGGCGTCTGGATCACGCGGCTCCACCGAGCCCTCGCCCTCCGCGTCGAGGGGGACGAGGAGGCCCGTTTCGCCGGGGACGACGATCTCGGGGATGCCGCCCACCGCGGAGGCGACGACCGGCGTCTCGCAGGCCATCGCCTCCAGGTTGATGATCCCGAAAGGCTCGTACACCGAGGGGCAGACGAAAACGGCTGCGTGCGTGTAGAGCGCGATCACGTCGGGCTTGGAGAGCATCTCCGCGATCCAGATGACCGGGACGGAGACCTCGTCCTTCACCTCCTCCACCAGCGCGCGCATCTCCTCGCCGATCTCGGGGGTGTCGGGGGCGCCGGCGCAGAGCACCACCTGCACGCCCGCGTCCAGGTGCCGGATGGCGCGAACGAGGTGCAGGATTCCCTTCTGGCGCGTGATGCGGCCGACGAAGAGGACGACGGGGAGATCGGGGTCGACGCCCAGGCGGCGGAGGACGGCGGGGTCGGGGCGCGGGCGGTACTCGTCCGGGTCGATCCCGTTGTGGATCACGCGGATGCGCTCCGGCGCGACGCCGTACAGCGCCTGCACGTCCGCCTTCATCGCCTGGGAGACGGCGACCACTCCGTCCGCGTTCTGGTAGGCGGTGCGCTCGATCCAGGTGGTGACGTCGTACGCGGTGCCGAGCTGCTCCACCTTCCAGGGGCGGTGGGGCTCCAGCGAGTGAGTGGTCAGCACCAGCCGTGCGCCGGTCAGCGGGCGGGCCAGCGAGCCGGCGAGGTGCGAGTACCAGGTGTGGCAGTGGACGATGTCCGGGGCCTGCACCGCGCCCACCATCGCCAGGTTGCGGGCCAGCGCGTCCAGCAGCCGCTCGTGACGCGGGTCCTGCGCGGACAGCTTCACCGGCACCGGGATGCCGCGCACGTGCAGGCTGCCGTGGCTCTCCCGCTGCTCGCCGAACGCCAGCACGTCGACCGTGTGGGCCCCCCCCTCCAGCCGCGCCAGCTCGCTGGACAGGTACTCCACGTGGACGCCCGCCCCGCCGTAGACGTGGGGCGGGTACTCGTTGGTGAAGAGGGCGATGCGCATGGACAGTGCGTTTGTGCGTTGGTGCGTTCAACTTCGTGGGTACTGCCGAACTACATCTCACACGGAGACACAGAGTAACAGGGAAAGGGATGGAAGAGAGACCCCCCTTTGCGGCTCTCTGTTGTCTCTGTGTCTCTGCGTGAACCGCTGTTCCGTCGCCAGGGCGCACTCACGCACTACCGCACTTCTTTTTCAGATGACGGTCCCATCCGGTATCTCCGCGTTCTTTGGGATCACCACGATCCCGTCGCGGATGTACCAGTTGGGGCCCTCGCCGTCGCGGATGCCCTCGCGGTTCGTGATGATGCAGCGCTTGCCGATGGCGACGTTGCGGTCCACGATGGCGTTCTCGATGCGCGTGCCCTCGCCGATGCCGGGGCGCAGGGGGCCCTGGGCGTAGTTGCGCGTCTCGCCTTCCTGCCACCCGTAATAGTCCGAGCCCAGCAGCACCGCGCGGTGGATGCGCGTGCCGCCGGAGATGTACGAGCGGATCCCCACCACCGAGTCCGTGATCTCGCTGTCCTCGATGATGCTCCCCTCGGCCACGATGGCGTGCTCCAGGCGCGTGCGGGTCATCTTGGCGGGCGGCAGCATGCGCGCGTTGGTGTACAGCGGCATCGCCGGGTCGTACAGGTTGAACGCGGGGTGCGGCTGGGCCAGCATGATGCTCGTCTCGAAGTACGACCGCACCGTCCCGATGTCGTTCCAGTACCCCGCGAACGGGTACGCCACCACCTTGAGCTCCTCGATGGCGCCGGGGATGATCTGCTTGCCGAAGTCGTGGTCGTCCGGCTTGCGGTCCAGCACGTCGCGCAGGGTGCCGGCGTTGAAGATGTAGATGCCCATCGACGCCAGGTAGATCCGCCCCGCGGCCTCCATCTCCGGCGTGGCCGGGCTCTCCTTGCCCGCCAGCTCCTCGTGCCGCGGCTTCTCGTAGAAGGCCGTGATGCGGTGCGCCTCGTCCGTGTGCATGATGCCGAAGCCGGGCGCGTCCTCGGCCGTCACCGGCGTGGCGGCCACCGTGATGTCGGCGCCCGTCGCGTCGTGGTGCGCCAGCATCTTGCGGTAGTCCATCGCGTAGAGCTGGTCGCCCGAGAGGATGATGACGCGCTCGTGCGGCACGCTGCGGATGTGCGGCATCGACTGGCGCACCGCGTCCGCCGTCCCCTGGTACCACAGCTCCGACGAGGCGGTCTGCTCGGCCGCCAGGATCGTCACGAAGCCGCCGTGGAAGCGGTCGAAGACGTACGAGTGCGTGATGTGGCTGTTGAGGCTGGCGGAGTTGTACTGCGTAAGCACGAACATCCGGTACAGCCCGCTGCTGATGCAGTTGGAGATGGGAACGTCGATGAGGCGGTACTTGCCCGCGAGCGGCACGGCGGGTTTGGCGCGGTCCTTGGTCAACGGGAAGAGGCGCGTCCCGGCGCCGCCGCCGAGAATGACTGCGAGCATCTGGCTCATGGAATGCGAACGGGCAGTGTGGGGTGTGATCCGGCACCCCCCGTCACGGCAAGAAGTTGGCCCATTCCCGCTCAGGCCGCGCGGGACTGGACAAAGAGGCCTCGCGATGACAGAATGTCCCATACGTACCGATTCTCGCCCGACGCCCCCCCGTATCGCATCCTCCTCCTCCCGGCCTCTCCCCTTGAGCGACCCCGCATCCGAAGCCCCGCGCATCCTGGTCGTGGACGACGACCACTCGGTGCGCCGGCTGATACGCGTCTTCCTGCAGGAGCGCGGCTACCACGTGCGCAGCGCCGCCGGCGCGGACGAGGCGCTGGAGCTGCTGGAGAGCGAACGCTTCGACGTCGTGGTGACCGACCTGCGCCTTCCGGTCTCCAGCGGGCTTGAGCTGCTGCAGGAGGTGCGCGCGCGCCTGCCGGGGGTGCGCAGCGTGCTGATGAGCGGCGACGCCGACGTACCCGCTCTAGTCGGGGCGGTGGAGCGCGGGGTGGACGCGGTGCTGCTGAAGCCCTTCGAGCTGGACGAGCTGCGGCTGCAGGTGGAGCAGTCCGTCGCGCGGCAGCGGGCCGAGCGCGCCGCCGCCCGCGAGCGCGACCTGCTGGAGGCCCGCCTACGCCACCGCGACGCGGAGAGCCGGCTCTGGATTCTGCGCGCGGCGCGGGCGCTGGTCACCGCCGTGGAGGTCAAGGATGCCTACACCGCCGGCCACGCCAAGCGCGTCACCGCCTACGCCATGTCCATGGCCGAGGTGACGGGCGGGATCGACCTGCTGCGCTTTCCGCTGGCGGGCGACCTGCACGACGTGGGAAAGATCGGCATCCCGGACTCGGTGCTCAACAAGCCGGGGACGCTCACCACGGCCGAGCTGGAGCTGATGGAGGGGCACCCCGCGGCCGGCGCGCGCATCCTGGAGCCGCTGATCGACGACCCGCTGGTGATCGGCGTGGTGCGCTGGCATCACGAGCGGTGGGACGGGTACGGCTACCCGGACGGGCTGGCGGGCGACCGCATCCCGCTGGCGGCGCGCGTCCTGGCCGTGGCCGACACGCTGGACGCCATGACCTCCGCCCGCGCCTACCGCGACGCCCTCCCCTGGGAAGCCGCGGTGGCCGAGATCCGGCGCTGTTCCGGCACGCAATTCGACCCCACGGTAGTCGCCGCCTTCGAGGCCGCCCTCCCCGTGCTCCACGCGCACTTCCGCGCCCACGACGCGGCGCGCCGCGACCGCTAGCAGGGTATCGAACACAACGCAGCGGCGTCGCCCATTTCCTGAACGGAGCACCCCCCAATCCGTGCTTCCACGCCGGATTCGAATGCGAAGTGAAGGAAGCGATCCACGCTGCCAGCTCCGGACTGGCCCATGCTCCATAGCCAGGCCTGTACGGACTGCGGAGCGCGGGCCGGTACGGCACCGGTAGCGGCAGTCGTTTCCTTCACTACGCGCACGGTCTACGGCGCGGAGACAGAGGCGGCGTAGGCGCTCCGTTCAGGAAGTAGGTTTCTAAGCACCCGTCTGGATTCGCGACGGCGTACAGAAGCCGGACGCCGCCGCACCCCCTCCGCGCCAACTCAAATGTATGGCGCGCAACCACTTGCGCTGCGACCCGGCATCGGCACGCTCCCTGCCTTTGCGGGGCACGCGGACATCCGTCCGCGGCCCCCGCAATTTGACCGGACGCCGATGCCCTCCATATTGGACCCGCAGCCGCGCAGCATCCTGGCACGCCGCCCCCATCGCACCGTCGCATTGCCCCACGACCCGCTCCTGGCGCCCGAGCAGCTCCGCGACTGCCGCATCGTGGTGGCGGACGACGACCCGGGCGTCATCGAGGTGATGAAGCGCCTCCTGGCGCGCGCCGGCTACCGCCGCGTGTGGTTCGCCACGCGCGGCGGCGAGGTGGCGCCGCTCTGCGCGGAGGTGGAGCCGGACCTGGTGATCGTGGACCTGCGCATGCCGGACCGGCACGGCTTCGACGTCGTGCAGGACGTGCGCTCGCTGGCGGGCGGCGCCGTCCCCATCCTGGTGGTCACCGGCGAAGACCGTGCGACGGTGGTGCAGCAGGCGCTGGCGTGCGGCGCGCGCGACTTCCTCTCCAAGCCGTTCGAGCCGGGGGAGGCGCTGCTGCGCATCCGCAACCTGCTGGAGGTGCGCGCGCTCCACACGCAGTCGCTGGCCGCCGCCGAGGCGCGCTACCGCACCCTGGTGGAGGACGCCACCGACGCCATCTGCCGTACCGACACGCGCGGCGTGGTGACCTACGCCAACCCCTCGGCGTGCGCGCTGCTGGGCGAGGGAGTCGTGGGGCGCAGCGCCACGGAGATGGTGCGCGAGGACGTGCGCCACGAGGTGCGCGAGTTCTACTGCGCCCAGCTCCGCGACCGCATCCCCACCACCGTGCGCGAGGTGCCGCTGGTGGTGGACGGCGCCGAGCTCTGGCTGGAGCAGCGGGTGCAGCTGGAGGTGGTGGGCGGGCGGGTGATGGGGCTCAGCGGGATCGCGCGCGACGTGACGCAGCGCCGCGCGCACGAGCGGCTCAAGGACGAGCTGATCTCGCTGGTGAGCCACGAGCTGCGCACCCCGCTCACCGCCATCCGCGGATCGCTGGGGCTGCTGCACGGCGGCGTGCTTGCCAACTACCCCGAGCGCGCCGCGCGCATGGTTGCACTGGCGCTGGCGAATTCCGAGCGGCTGGGCCGGCTGATCGACAACGTGCTGGACCTGGAGAAGATGGCCTCCGGCAAGCTGGAGATCGAGCGGCGCCCCTTCTCCATCCGCCAGATCGCCGACGACGCCATCGACACCATCCGCCCCCTGCTGGAGCAGGCCGACCTCCTGCTGGTGACCGACCTCCCCGACGTGGCGGTGAACGTGGACCCCGACCGCATCGCGCAGGTGCTCACCAACCTGGTTTCCAACGCGGCCAAGTACTCGCCGCGCGGCGGCGCCGTGTGGGTGCGCGCCGAAGTGGTGGGCGCCGACCTGCGCGTGCAGGTGCGCGACCAGGGGCGCGGCATCCCCGCGGCGAAGCTGGAGTCGATCTTCGAGCGCTTCCAGCAGGTGGACTCGTCGGACAGCCGCGAGAAGGGGGGCACCGGGCTGGGGCTCCCCATCTGCCGCAACATCGTGGGACTCCACGGCGGGCGAATCTGGGCAGAGAGCTTGCCCGGAAAGGGTAGTACTTTTACCGTTCTCCTCCCCGGCGCGGTGGTGGAGGACGCGGCGCGAGAGTGATGATGGCGCAAACAGGGCGGTACTTGCACGCCGAGGCCCGGAACACGCGCCGTGGCTCGTTGTATGGGAAGCATGCACGACGGGTGTGCCGTACCCTTCCCCCGACCGGTTCCGTTTTGGGCGCGATCGACGATCCGCAACGCCTCTCCGCGCTGGAGCTCCTCGGCCTGATGGACTCGCCGGCCGAGGCGTCCTTTGACCGTTTCACCCGCCTGGCCGCGCGCCTGCTGAACGCGCCGGTCGCGCTGGTGACGCTCCTGGACGCCGACCGGCAGTACGTCAAGAGCTGCGTGGGGGTGGATGGCGCGGCGGGGAGCTACACCCCGGTTTCGGAGTCGTTCTGCCGCCACGCCATCGACGCCGGGGGGCCGCTGCTGCTGGAGGACGCCGCGGCGGACCCGCGCGTGCGCGACACGCTGGCGGTGCGGGAGCAGGGGTACCGCGCCTATGCCGGCTACCCGATCCGCACGCCGGACGGCCACGTCCTGGGCACCCTCTGCGTACTGGACCACCGCCCGCGCAGCTGGAGCCACGACGAGCAGCAGGTGCTGGCCGACCTGGCGGACGCGGTGACCACCGAGATCGCGCAGCGCGTGCACCTCGCCGAGCAGGCGCGCAGCGAGGCGCACTACCGCCGGTTGGTGAGCACTTCGCCGTTCGCCATCTACGCGCTGGACGTACAGGGGCGCTTCGTGGAGCTGAACCGGGCCGGCGAGGCGCTGCTGGGCCGCGAGAGCCACACCGTCCTCGGCAGCTACTTCGGCGCCATCATCGCCCCCAAGGACCTTCCCGCCATCGAGCGCATCTTCATCGACCTCCTGACCGGCGCCACCGACAAGGCGCTGATGGAGATGGACCTGACGCGGCCGTCGGGGGAGCTGCGCCGCGTCTCCGTCAACGCCACGGTCATCCACGAAGACGGGCGCGTGACCGGCATCCACGGCATCGGGCGCGACATCACGGACGAGCAGGAGCTGCTCGCCGAGATGAAGCTCCTCCACCTGGCGCTGGGCAACCTGGCGCAGGGGGTGAGCATCACCGACGAGCGCGGACGGGTGATCTTCGTGAACCGCGCCTACACGGAAATCCTGGGAATCCCCCTGGCGGCGGACGCGCAGGCGTACATGGACGCCCTCGTTCCCGACGCCGAGGGCGCGCAGGAGGAGGAGATCGCCCGCGGCATCGGCGAGGCCGGGGAGTGGAGCGGGCTGGTGTGGCGGACGCGGATGGACGACGGGCGGCGTGTTCCGCTCGACCTGTTCGTCTCCGCGGTGGACGGCGCGGAGGGGGGCGGCCGCTGCCTCTTCACCATCGTGCAGGACGCCACCGAGCGGCTGGAGCGCGAGCGGCACCTGCGGCGCGCCGAGCGGCTGGCGGGGCTGGGGACGCTGGTGGGGGGCGTGGCGCACGAGCTCAACAACCCGCTGACCGCCATCAAGGGCTTCACCGCGCTGATGCTGATGGACTCCCGCACGCTGGAGGACCGCGAGGCGCTGGAGGTGATGAAGCGCGAGGCGGACCGCGCCGCGCAGATCGTGGCCAACCTGCGCCGCCTGGCGCGCGACACGCAGGAGGAGGACACGCCGCGCGAGCGGGTGGACCTCAACAACGTGATCGGCCACGTCCTGCAGGTGCGCGGCTATTCGCTGGGCACCTACAACATCGCGGTGGGCACCGAGCTGGACGCCGCGCTCCCCGCCATCATGGCCGACCGGGGGCAGATGGAGCAGGTGCTTCTGAACCTGGTGGTCAACGCGGAGCAGGCGCTGGCCGGCCGCCCCGACCCGCGCATCACCGTGCGCACGCAGTCGGGCGAGCGGGGCGTTTCGGTGTACGTGGTGGACAACGGGTCCGGCATTCCGCCGGAGGCGCTGGAGCGCATCTTCGACCCCTTCTACACCACCAAGGCGCCCGGCGAGGGCACCGGCCTTGGCCTGGCGCTGGTGCACGGGATGGTGGCGGACCACGGCGGGCGCATCCACGTGGAGAGCGTGCCGGGGGAGGGGACCACCTTTCGCATCGACTTCCCCGCCGCCGAGGAGGGGAGGGCCGAGCCGCCCCCCGTCCGCGAAGCGCTCACCACCGCCGCGGAAACGCTGCGCGTGCTGGTGGTGGACGACGAGGACAGCATCCGCCGCACCCTCTCGCGCTACCTGGCCCGCCGCGGCCATCGCGTGAGCGTCGCCGCCGAGGGCGGCGAAGCGCTGCGCATGCTGGAGTCGGAGGGCGGCTTCGACGTGATCCTCTCCGACGTGCGCATGCCCGGCCTGAGCGGCGACCGCCTGCACGCCCGCCTGCGCGAGCGCGGCGACGGGATGGACCGGCGCCTGGTCTTCATGAGCGGCGATGCCCTCGGCGACCAGACGGCCGACGCCCTCTCCGCCTCCGAGGTGCCCGTCATCCTCAAGCCCTTTGACATGGGCACCGTCGCGGACACGGTCGAAGCGGTGGGGCGTGCCGCCCCCCGGTAAGCACTGAACATCCGCTCGATGGAAGCAAAAGAGGCGCGAGGAGAATATCCCTCGCGCCTCTTTGCTACGCCATACACTGACCGGAAACGCGACGAATGGCCATTCATCGGCCTCTCGTGTTGTTACTCCGCAAGGTATCCGCTACACCGTCCGGTTTCTCGACAGAACAGGACCACCTTGCACTAAGTTAACTTGCTATAGCGCATGCGTTTAGCGCACAGGGAGACGCGGCTCGCTCCTCGCTTTACGACGACTCGCCGGAGCCACCCTCTTCCGCGAGTCTTGAAATGCGCTCACTCCCGCTGCTGGCCGCCACGATCCTCCTCCTCGCCTCTCCGCTCGCCGCGCGTGCGCAGAGCGTGGGCGGGGGGATCGGTGTGAGTGCGCGTGTGGTGGCCGCGGAAGAGCTGAAGCTTGCATCGGCCTTGGGCGGCGCGGCTGGCACGGAGCAGGTCCGCGTGGAGCGCACGCGCGGCGGGGATGCGAGCGTCTCGGTCCCCCTGGTCCTGACCCACCGCGCGCGCCCCGTCGTCTCCCTCCAGCAGCGCGCCGGCGACCCCGCCTGCGAGCTCCACACCGCCACCGCCGCGCGCACGGACGCCGGCTGGGGCACCCGCCTCCGCTGCACCGCGGATCCAGCGGGCGCGCCGCAATGGGCCCGCCTCCTGATTGTACCTAACACCTGACAGCAGCGGCGGGCATCGTGGAGGACGGCGGCGCCGGGGACATCGGGTGCCGGGGCAGCGCCGGGGGCTGAAGCCCCCGGCTGGAACCACGGGAAGGCGGCTGAAGCCGGCTCGAGAAACGCGGCATCGGAACGGGTTCGCGAAGGCCGGCACGATTCGGCGCACGTCCATGGCGCGGGAAGCCACGTGGGGCTGCCCCTACGCGGGATGTGTGTGGGGTGCCGATGTCGAGGCGGTTCAAGGGTGGGCGCGATGAATCGCGCCCCTACGAGCGCATCTGCGGTGCACACGCAGTTCTCCCCCTCACCCGCCCTGCGCCCCCGCAGGCGGGGGAGGGGGCCCGGGGGGAGGGGGCACATGCGCCGGACCGACGCCAGCCGAACGGCACCAATCTCCGCCCCCTCTACCGATGACAGGAGGGCGCAGCCCTCTCCTGTTATCGGTAGAGGGGGCAGGCGAGTGTAACGAGCCGGGGGTGAGGGCCCCCTACCGCTCCAGCATCCGCGCGATGCGCTCGGCCAGCTCGTCGGCGTCAAAGGGCTTGTGGACGACCTCGGCGCCGGGGCCGAGGGCCTCGCGGTTGAGGGCGGCGCCGCGCGTGTAGCCCGTCATGAAGAGGATGGGGAGGGCGGGGGAGGCGGCGCCCAGGTGCCGCGCCAGCTCCTCGCCGCCCATGTGCGGCATCACCAGGTCGGTGAGCACCACGTCAACGGTGGCGCCGTGCTCCTCCCACAGCTCCAGCGCCTCGCGTCCGTCGCGCGCCTCCAGCACGCCGAAGCCGCGCCGAAACAGGGCACGAGCGGTCACGCGGCGCACCGGGTCCTCGTCCTCTACTAGGAGCACCGTGCCGCGCGCGGTGGCGGGCGCGAGCTCGGGCGGCGCGTCGGCGGCGGGGTCGGTGTCGGTGACGCGCGGGAGGAGGATGTGAAAGGTGGTGCCGCGCCCCAGCTCGCTCTCCACGGTGATGTAGCCGCCGCTCTGCTTCACGATCCCGTACACCGTCGCCAGCCCCAGCCCCGCGCCCTTGCCGGGCCCGTGCGTGGTGAAGAACGGCTCGAAGACCTGCTGGCGCGTGGTGTCGTCCATCCCGTGGCCGTCGTCGCTCACGCTGAGGCGCACGTACTCGCCCGCGGCCATGTACGCGGGCCGCGGATCGGACTCGGCGACGACGGCGTTGGTGGTCACGAGGCGCAGCGTGCCGCCGTGCGGCATGGCGTCGCGCGCGTTGAGGGCCAGGTTCACCAGCACCTGGTCTAGCTGCTGCGGGTCCGCGTGCACCGGCGAGATGGCCGGGTCCAGCACGGTGGCGACCTCCACCTTTTCCGGCACCAGGCTGCGGAGCATGGGGAGCGAGGCGGAGAGCGCCGCGTTCAGGTCCAGCACGCGGGGGATGAGCACCTGCCCGCGGCCGAAGGCGAGGAGCTGCCGCGTGAGGGCGGCGGCGCGCACGGTGGCGGACTGGATCTCCGCGACGTCCTCCACGCTGGGCGAGTCGGCGGGGATGTCCATCGCCAGCAGGTCTGCGTTCCCCTTGATGGTGGTGAGGAGGTTGTTGAAGTCGTGCGCCACGCCACCCGCCAGCCGCCCCACCGCCTCCATGCGCTGCGCCAGCCGGAGCTGCTCCTCCAGCCGCAGGCGCTCGCGGATGTCGCGCGCCACGATGAGCACCGACGGCTCCCCGGCGTACTCCACGGCGCCTGCGGTGATCTCCACGTCGATGGCGGCACCGTCCGCGCCCAGGAGGCGCTCGTGGGCGGGAAGCGCGCGCTCTCCCGCAGCCGCGGTGCGGATGTACTCCGCGGCACGCTCGCGGAGCTCGGGGTGGAAGAGCTCCGCCACGGGGCGGCCCAGCAGGTCTTCGGGGCGGGACAGCCCCAGCATGGCGGCGGCGGCGGCGTTGGCGTAGGCCACGGCCTCACCGCTCTGCACCAGCACCGCCTCGCGCAGGAGCTCCAGGAGGTGGCGGCACCCTTCCTCGCGCGCGATCACCTGGCGCGCGGCCATGGCGTGCCGCAGCAGGCACTCCAGCAGCTCCGGAGTGGCCGCGGCGTACGGGAGCGACGCGGCGGCGCCGGCCCGCGCGAATTCGGCGGGGTCGCCCTCCTCCACCAGGACGATGACCGGAACGGCGTGCCCCGCCAGCTGCCGGACGCAGCCGAGCGCGTCGCCTCCGTCGCGCAGGACCACCGCGTCGCACGTGCCGGACAGCGCCGCCGCGACCGCTTCGTCGTGCGTGGCAACGCGCATCGCCCGCGAATTCGGGGGCGAGGGTGTCGTGCCGTCCCCTTTGTCCACTATAACGACCCGCAGCATCCCTTCGCTCACGGCGCCCTCACGGCCAGCACGGCGCGCACGATCTCCAGCAGCTCGGCGGCGCCGAACGGCTTGGCGAGGAAGGGATAGCTGGGCGCCAGCACGCCGTAGCGCACCGCGTCCACTTCGGGGCGGCCGGACATGAACACCACGGAGATCCCCGGCCGCTGGTCCGCGATGCGAGCCGCGAGCTGCACGCCGTTCATCCCCGGGAGCACGATGTCGGTGAGGAGGAGGTCGATGCCGCCGTCGTGCTTCCACGACACGGAGAGCGCCTCCGTGCCCGCGGCCGCCTGCAGCACCGTGTAGCCGCTCCTGCGCAGGATCTCGCTGGCGGTGCGGCGCGCGGAGGCGTCGTCGTCCACCACGAGCACGACCGGTGCGGGTTCGTTAGACATCAAAGGAACCGGAAAGGGGACGCGCAAACCCGGTGAGCGCCCCTATGATAAGGGGGCGCGACTCATCGCGCACGAAGAAAGGTGCAGAATTTGGCGCGTTCGCATACTTTGGGGAGGCGACGCAGCAAAGCTCCCGCTCAACGACCCCTCTGGACGACAAGCCGCATGGCACGTTCCGTACTCCTGGTAGACGACGATCCTTCGGTGCTGCGCGTGCTGCGGCGCTACTTCGAACGCGGCGGCTGGGAGACCTTCCAGGCGCTCAGCGGCGAAGACGGGGTGCGCACCTTCGAGGCGCACCTCCCCGACCTGGTGCTGCTGGACGTGAACCTTCCCGGCATCAGCGGCCTGCACGTGCTGGAGGTGCTCATCTCGCGCGGCGCCACGGTGGTGATGCTCACCGGCCAGGCCGAGGTGGGGACCGCCGTGGAGGCGATGCGCGCCGGCGCGGAGGGCTTCCTCACCAAGCCGGTGGACCTAGACCACCTGGGCGCCGCCGCCGAGCGCGCGGTGGAAAAGGTGGAGCTGCGCCGCGCCAACCACACCCTGGCCGAGCGTGTGGTGGAGCAGGGGCGCGCCGGCACGCTGGGCAGCTCGCCGCGGATGCGCGAGCTGACTCGGCAGGTGGAGCTCCTCGCCTCGTCAAAGGACACCACGCTCCTGCTGCAGGGGGAGAGCGGCACCGGTAAGAGCTGGGTGGCGCAGCTCACGCACGGGCTCAGCCCGCGGGCGCGCTCGGCATTCGTGGAGATCAACTGCGCGGGGCTCTCCGCCACCTTTCTGGATTCCGAGCTGTTCGGGCACGAGAAGGGCGCCTTCACCGACGCGCGCGAGATGAAGCGCGGCCTCTTCGAGGTGGCGGACCGCGGGACGCTCTTCCTCGACGAGATCGGCGACCTGTCGTCCGACCTGCAGCCCAAGCTGCTGCGGGTGCTGGAGACGCGCACCTTTCGCCGGCTGGGCGGCACGCGCGAGATCCAGGTGGACGTGCGCCTCATCGCGGCCACCAACAAGGATCTTGCGGCCGAGGTGCGTGCGGGGCGTTTCCGCGAAGACCTCTTCTACCGCCTCTCCGTCTTCCCGCTCACCATCCCGCCGCTGCGCGAGAGGTCGCGCGAAGACGTGCTGGAGCTGGTGCTGGAGGCGCTCAGGCAGCTTCACCTGCGCCACCCCGCATCGCCGGACCGGCTGAGCGACCGCGCGCTGGACCTGCTGCTGGGCTACGCCTGGCCGGGAAACGTCCGCGAGCTGCGGAACGTGCTGGAGCGCGCCCTCGTCCTCTCGCCGGGCGACGACGTCATCGGCCCGGAGCACCTCCCGGAGGCGCTGCGGGCCCCCGGCGCTCCCCGCGCGGCGCGGCTGGACAGCACCGTCCTCACCCTGGAAGAGGTGGAGCGGCAGCACATCGAGCGCACGCTCTACCTGTCCGAGGGGAACCGCACGCTGGCGGCGCAGCGGCTCGCCATCTCCCGCGCCACGCTGCACGCCAAGATCAAGCAGTACGGGCTGGAGCGGGTGGGGCGCGACGAGGAGGCTACCGCGTGATTCTCAGCAGCATCTCCACCACGGCGGGGTGGAAACGGGTGCCGCTCCCGGCCTCCAGGGTGCGCGCGCAGTAATCGTGGTCGAGCGCGCCGCGGTAGGCGCGCGGCGAGGTCATGGCGTCGTAGGCGTCGGCCACGTGCAGGATGCCGGCGAGGAGGAACTCGGCGGAGTCGGAGTCCAGCGCGGGGTGCAGCGCGTCGTAGGGGACGGTGTGGTGCTCGATGAGGCGCGCCGCTCCGCGTAGCGACGCCACCCCCTCCACGATGCGGGCGCCGGCGCGGGCGTGGGCGCGGATCTGCTCCAGCTCGTCCGCGCTCAGCGGGCCGGTCTTGTGCAGGAGCTCCAGCGGTACCACCACCTTGCCGATCTCGTGCAGCAGCGAGGCGAACTCCAGCAGCTCCACGTCGGCCGGCGCGATCCCCATCGCCTCGGCCACGCGGCGGGCGAGGGCGGCCACGCGCACCGAGTGCCCATGCATGTACGGGTCGCGCGCGGCGATGGTGCCCGCCAGCGCCGTCACCACGTCGCGGCGCAGCTCGCGCATCCCGTGGCGCATCTCCTCCATCTCGCGGCACACCTGCCCGCGCAGCGCCACCACTTCTTCTGCGATCCTCCCCACCGCCGCCTCGATCGCCCACTGCACCTCGCCGTCGCGGAAGGGGCGGCGGAGCGGGATGGTGCTGTCGGCGGGCGGCGCTTCGGCCCCCTCGTCCACGATCACCAGGTGCGCGCCTGCGCGGTTGATGTGGCGGAAGCGGCTCAGGTACTCCGCGCTCTCGTGCGCCGTCGACGAGCCCAGGTCGGAGATGATCAGGTCGGGAACCAGCCCCTGTTCCAGCGAGCGCAGCGCCTCGCGCGCGTCGGGCACGGTGAGCGCCAGGTGGCTCCCGCGGCGCACGATGGGCTCCAGCTCGGCGATCACCTGCTTGCGGTCGCTCACGATCATGATCCTGCCGTTGAGCATCATCTGAATTGCTCCATCTGTAGCGGTGCTCTCGTTTCCGCCCGGGGTGCGGCGGGCCGTCGCGTGTACCCCCTCCATTTGCGAGAGGCGCGCCATTGGGGCTATTCCTGCAAGTGGCTGCGGTGTGAGGAGTTATCGTGAGACCCTGGGAGCGGGAGAGTGTCGAGAAGTCGCACGTCCGGGCGGGCGCGGCATCGCCAACCGCACGCGCCGCAACGGCTTGCGCGGCTCTGTATCGATTCCGGACGGCAGCGCTCGCAACTTCAGCGCATCAGGTGTGTTCAACTTGTGCGTTATCGGCTCCTGACACAAAGTACAGCGCGGTGCGCTCCCCGCGCGCCATCTCGTGCACATCTCCCCTCGTCCTCACCCGCGCGAAGCGGCGCCTACCTCCCCCCTGGTCCAGATTTCCTCTCAGATGAAGCCGGCAACCGTCCTGCTCGTCGAAGACGACGACGCGACGGCGTACTGGGTCCGCCGCATCCTGGCGCACCACGGCACCCACGATGGCGGAGCGCCGCACGTGCTGCGCGCGGCGTCCTTGGCCGAAGCGCTCCGCGAGGTGCGCCGGGCCGACTGCGTCCTGGTGGACCTGACGCTCCCCGACTCGCGGGGGATCGAAACCTTTCTGGCGCTCCACCACGCGGCCCCCAGCGTCCCCGTGGTCGTCCTTACCTCGCTGCGCGACGAGGAGCTGGGGGCGGAGGCGGTGCGGTTGGGGGCGCAGGACTTCCTCTCCAAGGACTCGGCGCCGGAGCAGATCTCGCGCGCCCTGCGCTTCGCCCTGCTGCGCGGCCGCTGGCAGGGGGCGGTGGACGAGGCGGCGCGGCTGGAGGCGGTGCTGGACAGCATCTCCGACGCGTACCTGGCGGTGGACGGCGGCGGGCGGCTCACCTACGCCAACCGCGCGGCGGAGCGGCTCTTTGGCGTCGCCCGTGAAGATGCGGCGGGGCATCCGCTGGCGGAGGGGATCCCCGCGCTGGCCGGGACGCGCACCCTCGCCGCGCTCCTGCGCCACGCGGACGAGCCCGCGGCGCTGGAGGAGTGCCTTCCCGGCATCGGCCGCTGGGTGGAGGTGAGGCTCTTCCCCTCGCCCGCGGGGACAACGGCGTACCTGCGCGACACCACGGAGAGGCGGCGCACGGAGGAGGCGCTGCAGGAGGCGCAGCGCTTCACGGCGGGGCTCCTCAGCAACCTTCCCGGGATGGCGTACCGCTGCGCCAACGATCCGCAGTGGACGATGGAGTTCGCCAGCGAGGGCGCCAAGGAGCTGACCGGCTACGCGCCCGACGCGCTGGTGGGCCCCGGGGCCGTCGCGTACGCCGATCTCATCCACCCCGCCGACCGGGAGCGGGTGTGGGAGGAGGTGCAGGCCGCCGTCCAGCAGGGACGCCACTTCGAGCTGAGCTACCGCATCGTCACCGCGGGCGGGGGCGAGAAGTGGGTGTGGGAGCAGGGGCGCGGCGTACGCGACGTGGACGGGAAGACGCGGGCCGTGGAGGGCTTCATCACCGATACCACGCGGCAGAAGGCGCTGGAGGAGCAGCTTCGTCAGGCGCAGAAGATGGACGCCGTGGGGCGGCTGGCCGGCGGGATCGCGCACGACTTCAACAACCTGCTCACCGCCATCAAGGGCACCGCCGCGCTCATGCTCCTCGACCTCGCCCCCGGCGACCCGCTGCGCGAGGACGCGGAGTCGATCGGTGAGGTGGTGGACCGGGCGGCGGGGCTGGCGCGGCAGCTCCTTGCATTCGGCCGTGGCCACGTGGTGCGCCGAGAGACGGTGGACCTCAACGGCGTGGTGCGGGAGACGGGGAAGATGCTCCGCCGCCTAATCCCCAGCGGCATCGAGCTCACCACGGTGCTCACCGAGGATCTCGCCCCCGTGAACGCGGATGGCGGCCAGCTGGAGCAGGTGCTGGTGAACCTCGTCCTCAACGCCCGCGACGCCATGCCGGACGGCGGCACCGTGATCGTGGAGACGATGCACGTGGAGGTGGACGCCTGGCCGCGCGATTGGGCCACGGGCCTGGCGCCGGGCGCGTACGTGATGCTCGCGGTGCACGACACCGGCACCGGCATCGACGCGCAGACGCAGGAGCGCATCTTCGACCCGTTCTTCACCACCAAGGAGGTGGGGAAGGGGACGGGGCTGGGGCTTTCCATCGTGTACGGGATCGTGCAGCAGAGCGGCGGCGCGCTGCGCGTCTTCAGCCGCCCCGGCGCGGGGACAACCTTTCGCGTGATCTTTCCGCGCGCCGGGGCGCCCCCCCGCCCGCGCACGCCGGAGCCGCCCCCCACCGTCCCCGGCACGTGGAGCGGCACGGTGCTCCTGGTGGACGACGAGCCCGCCGTGCGCCGCACAACCCGCCGTCTGCTGGAGCGCACGGGCTTCACCGTCCTGGAAGCGGGCAACGGCGAGGAAGCGCTCACCCGGGCCCGCGCGCACCCCGGCCCCCTCGCCCTGGTGGTGACGGACGTGGTGATGCCGCAGATGGGCGGCCCGGTCCTGGCCGCGCAGCTTGCCCGCGAGCGCCCCGCCACGCCGGTCCTCTACGTCTCCGGCTACTCCCGCGAGAACGCCTTCCCTGGCGGCAGCGCAGGCGCGCAGGGCCGCTTCCTCCACAAGCCGTTCACGGTGGAGGGGTTGATGGAGGCGGTGGAGGCGTTGCTGGGGAAGGGAAGCCCAGAGGGGTAGCTGGGGCTTGTGGGGCTTCTGGGTCTTCTGGGTCTTCTGTGGCGAGTTAACTCGCGGCAACAACGGCACAAAGTCCGCCTGCGCGGACTCGGGGTCCGATGCCGGTTTTCTCGAGCCGGCTTCCCGTGGTTCCCAGCCGGGGGGTTCATCCCCCGGTTTTTCGCGTTTGGTCCACCGCCGGCGGACCCCCGGTTGTATCCGCCTCCCCCCTCCCGTTACCTTTGGCGACCGTTATACAAGATCCAACCGACCCGCTCCGCCCGCGGCCCACACGGCCGGGGGATGCGTACACTTGAGGACTGATGGAACAGATCATCCGCGGCGCCGTGGAGCGCGGCGCCAGCGACATCCACATCCGCGGCGGCGACGTCGTGCGCGCGCGCATCGGGGGGAAGCTCCTCCCGCTCACCAAGCAGAAGCTCTCGCCCGAACAGGCCCGCGCCTTCGTCCTCACCGTGATCGCCAGCCCCACGCTGCGCGAACGGATCGACCTGATCCAGGACCACGACTGCTCCTGGGGCGTCCACGGCGTGGGGCGCTTCCGGGTGAACGTGATGCGGCAGCGCGGCAGCTTCGTGGTGGTGCTGCGCGTCATCCCCTACGAGATCCCCACGCTGGAGAAACTTGGCCTCCCCGAAGTCGTTTCCAAGATCGCCCTGGCCGAGCGCGGGCTGATCCTGGTGACGGGCGTCACGGGCTCGGGAAAGAGCTCCACGATGGCGGCCATGATCCAGCACCTCAACAACCACGAGCACCGGCACGTCGTCACGCTGGAGGACCCCATCGAGTTCCTCCACCACGACAACCTGTGCGCCGTCAGCCAGCGCGAGGTCGGGGCGGACACGGAGAGCTTCCAGCGCGGTCTGCGCGCGGCGCTGCGCCAGGACCCCGACGTCATCCAGATCGGCGAGATGCGCGACGCGGAGACGATCGACATCGCGCTCAAGGCGGCCGAGACGGGCCACCTGGTGATCTCCACCGTGCACACCAAGGACGCCACCAACACGGTGGCGCGCCTGATCTCCGCCTTTCCGCCCGAGGAGCAGGAGACGGTGCGCTACCGCATCGGCGACGCGCTGCACGCGGTGATCTCGCAGCGGCTGCTGCCGCGCAAGGGCGTGCGCGGGCGCGCGCTGGCCGCGGAGGTCATGCTGATGACCTCCACCATCCGCGACTGCGTGATCGATCCGGAGAGGACCGCCGAGATCCGCGACCACATCGCCGCCGGGCGAGACGTGTACGGGATGCAGAGCTTCGACCAGCACCTGGCCGACCTGGTGCAGGCGGGGCTGGTGGAGTTCGGCGTCGCCCGCGCGGCCGCCACCAACCCCGGCGATTTCGAGCTCAAGGCGCGCCTTTCGGAGGCTGGGGGCGGTGGGGCGTCGGGGACGATGGAGGGGCTGACGACGGGGGCGGGGTACTAGGCGGGAGCCCTCACCGGCCCTCACCCCCGTCTCGTTACACTCGACTGCCCCCTCTCCCGATAACAGGAGAGGGCTCCGCCCTCTGTTATCGAGAGAGGGGGCGGATCTCCGCTCTGCACAGCCATCGCCCGTGTCCGCCTCCGTTCCGTCGCCTGCCGGGTCGCGCCAAACATGTAGGGGCAGACCTGCGTGTCTGCCCTCCCTTTCCCTCGCGCCGACGCTGGCCGGCCGCGATCAACCTCCGCCGCGGGGCTGGGTGGGTCTGGGGCCCATGCGCAGGTGCACCTCGCGCGGGACGCGGAAATCGCGCAGGACGCCGTCCATGCCGCGGAGGCCGCACGCCTCGCGCTGCACCACGTAGTACCACAGCGCCTCACCCGCCGCCGACACCAGCCCGGCGCGCTCCTCGGGCGCACCCTCCGGCGCGGCGTCATGCTCCTCCAGGCGCGCGATCGCGTCCAGGAGGCGCGTGGCGACGCGCCCGAGCGACGCGGCCTTTTCCTGCGCGATCTCCGCCTGCACGCTCTCCACGTTGCGCTCGGAGATGCGCGCCAGCGGTCCCTTTGGTGCCCTCATCCTTCCTCTTCATGAAGCAGCGCGGCGCGGAAGCGGGCGAGCGGCTCTCGGAGCTCCGCGGGCGATCGCGTTCCGGCGCGGATGCTTGAGAGTACCGCGCCGAACTCATCCCACGCACCCTGCGCGGCGGACCGGTGCGGCGCCCGGCGGATCTCCTCACCTGTCAGGGCAGCGCCGATCTCCACCATGCCGAACAGGCCGCCCTCCAGCTCCTCCCCGAACCCGATCCACCGTTCCACGTAGTTCTCCAACTGATCCGCGAGCCAGAGCAGGCGGGAGAGCCCATCGTCCGGCTGTTCGGCGAGGTGACCGCGGAGCAGGGCCTCCAGTTCGCGGCGGCGGCCGGGGTCCATCAGCGGAACGCGACGCGTACGGCATCGATGACGGGCTGCGGCGCCGGCACCTGGTTGCCGTAAAAGGTGCGCGAGTTCAGGGCCATCACCACGCCGCCGGCCATGCGGATGGTACCCACCCACGCACCCTCCGGAAGCGTGCCGAGCGCCCGCCGCACGAACTCCGCGTGCGATAGGGTGATGTCGCCGCTCTCCACCAGGAGCCGCCCGTCGCGCACGACCGCGAGGCGCGATCATCCTGCCGATCGATGGCTTCATGTCGTTGCCGTGAAGCGGGGGAGAGGACCTCGCACACGCTGTACGACACTCGTGCAGAGCCGGTGCCAGTCCACGCCGCATCCGCGCACACCGGTTGCGGCGGGGTGAGGCGGGGCGCGAGATTGGACGGACGACCCGCGGCCCCGCCGCACACGAGTCCCACCAGCGCGAACGACCGATGATCCGACGATTCCTGGCCACCGTCCTCGCCCTCGGCGGCGCGCTCCTGACCGCAACGCCGGCCCACGCCTGGGACGAGTTGGGGCACAAGGTGGTGGCGCGCATCGCGTGGGACCACATGACGCCGCGGGCGCGCGAGCAGGCGGTGGCGCTCCTGATGGCCGCGCCTGAGGACGCGGGGATCCGCGCGGTGATGCCGGGCGATGCCCGCCCGCTGGCCGACCGGCAGCGCGACCTCTTCGTCAACACGAGCGTGTGGGCGGACCTCATCCGCAGCCGCACGCACCCGGGGAGCCGCTACGCGCACCGCGAGTGGCACTACGTCAACTTCTTCTGGGAGCAGCGCACGCCGGGCGGGCGCGTCATCGACCGGACGGACGTGCCGCGCGCGGGCGAGCTGCTGAACCGGATGGCGGTCTACGGCACCTCGCTGGGCAACGCGTCGCTCCCGCAGGCGGAGCGCGCGGTGGACCTGGCGTGGGCGCTGCACCTGGTGGGCGACGGCCACCAGCCGATGCACAACAGCGTCCGCATCACTCCTCAGGACACCGCCGGCGACCGCGGCGCCAACTCGTTCACCCTCGCGGGGCTCTACCCGTTCAACAACCTGCACGCCTACTGGGACAGCCTGGTCGGCTTTTCCGTGCCGTGGGGCGCCGCGGATCGCACCGAAGAGGACTACGTGGGAAGCGTCGCCCGCCGCATTACCATGAACTACCCGCAGCGGAGCTTCGCGGGGAGGCTGCTCCCGGGTGCCTTCGAGGAGTGGTCGCGCGAGGGGATGCGCATCGCGCAGCGCGTGGGGTACCCGGTGTGGCTGGAGAGGGGCGAGCGCGCGCCGATGCGCTACCGCTTCGTCGCGTGGGACGCCGCGGAGCCGCGGGTGGCGATCGCCGGCTACCGGCTGGCCGACCTGCTGAACCGGACGCTGGGCAGCTGACGCCGTTGCGATTTCGTTACGGCCGGGCGGAATCCCGCCGCCCGGCCGGGCCGTAGTTCCGCCTGTCGGAGAACGCCGCACCCCGCGGACCCCGCACCCGGAACCCGAGTATGAGCGAAACCACGCAGACACACCCCGCTCCCGCGGACGACCTTCGGGCTCGCATCCTGGCTTTCCGCCTGGACGAGCCCGATTCCGTTTTCCCCTTTTCCGCCCGCCTGGCGCGGGAGAACGGGTGGAGCCGCGCGTACGCGCTTCGCGTGGTGGAGGAGTACAAGCGCTTCGTGTACCTGGCGATGGCGGCCGGGCACCCGGTGACGCCATCCGTCGATGTGGACCAGGCCTGGCACCTCCACCTCACCTACACCCGGTCGTACTGGGAGGAGATGTGCGGGCGCGTCCTCGGCCGCCCCCTCCACCACGATCCGACCCGCGGCGGCCGCGCCGAGGGCGCCAAGTTCACGGACTGGTACTCCCGAACGCTGCGCAGCTACCAGGAAGCCTTCGGCGCCGCCCCGCCGCCGGACGTCTGGCCCTCGCCCGCAGAGCGGTTCGCTCCCGTGGCGCGCACGCGCACGGTCTCTGCTGCCACGCACTGGATCATCCGCCGCCCGCGCTTGCGCCCCGTCCACGCGGCACCGCTGGCGCTCGCGGCTCTCGCCGGCTGCACCCTCGACTCCCCCATCGCACTGGTGCTGGTGCTGCTGGCGGTCGGGGCCGCCATCGTGGTCGGGGCGTCCACTCAGAACCCGTCCGCGTCCGCGGCGAAGAAGAAGCGCGACGGTTCATCGGATGGCGGCACCTCCTCCGACTCCTCGAGCTCCAGCTGCGACTCCGCGGACGCCTCGTGCGGTGACGGTGGGGGCGATGGCGGGGGTGACGGAGGCGGCGGGTGCGGCGGCGGATGTGGTGGATGCGGCGGATGACGCTCGATGTAGGCGCAGGAGGGTTCGTTTGACGGATGACAGCATCGCCGCGCGGGTGCGGCGGGAGTACGCGAGGGAGGCGGCGCGCTACGAACGACGCTGGGCTGCGTACCTGCGCGGCAGCATGGAGCTGGTGCGGCCGTGGCTGGCGGAGACGCCGGCAGGCGCGTTGCTCGACGTAGGGTGCGGGACGGCGGTGCTGCTCGATGCGCTGCGCGGATGGGGGATGACGCCCAAGCGGTACGTGGGCGCGGACCCATCGTCGGAGATGCTGCGGAGGGCCGCGGAGAGGATCGGGGACGGCGCGCGCGCGGCGGTGGTGTGTGCGCCGGCGGAGGCGCTTCCGTTCGAGGGCGGCGCGTTCGGCACGGTAGTCTCGGTATCGTCGCTCCACTACTGGCCGGACCCGCAAGCCGGGCTCCGGGAGATGCGGCGCGTGCTGAGGCCGGAGGGGCGGATCATCGTGGCGGACTGGGCGCGCGACTTCGCGACGATGCGGCTGATGGACGCGGTGACGCGGCTGAAGGGCCACGCCATCGTGCGCACCTACGCGGAGCGCGAGATCCGCGCGATGCTGGAGGAAGCGGGGTTGCGGGTGGTGCGTTCGCGGAGGAAAAAGATCGGGCCGCTGTGGGGGCTGTGGGTGGCGGAGGCGAAGAAGGTTGATATCAATCTATTGGGGTGATTAGATTTGGCGGCGAATCCCACGCCGCCTCTCCGCCGTACCACCCGCCTTCGTTCCGCCCTCCCCGCATCAGCGACCACGATGTCCAGCAACACCGAGACGCGCCACATCATCCGCCCGGAGCACTTCGCCCTGGCGCCGCAGCTCCTGGGTATGGAGCTGGCGCGGCCGGCGCGGCGCCTCGCGGCCATCCTGCTCGACCTCATGCTGGTCACCATCCTGGTGCAGACGGCCGGCCCCTGGCTGTTCGCGCTGGCGGCGGCGTACGCATTCTTCCGCTTCGCGGCGCGCCCCGCGGCGGGAGGCTCCACGCGCTTCCTGGTGCGGGCGGCGGGCGCGCTGATCCTCTTCCTGGCGGTCAAGCGCGGATTCGACGCGGCGCAGGAGTACGGGAGCAGCATGATGCGCTCCGCCGCGGCGCCCCAGGTGGCCGCGGCGTCGGCGGCGGGCGGCGGGCGGAAGACGGCCGCGAAACCCGCCAGGGCGGAGCCGGGGGTGGGCACGGCCGTGCGCTTCACCACCAGCCTGGTAGCGTTGCAAAAAGCTAAAAACGCCGAGGAGGCGCGCCCCATCGCCCGGAACATGATCGCGAGCTTCCGCGAATCGGGGATGGACGACGACCAGATACGCGAGGCGCTCGCGGAGCTGGAGGAGGATTCGGGGAAGCCGTGGATGGAGGGGGCGCTGCAGGGTCTCGTCGAGCCGGCGCAGGCGGCACCCCCGCCGCTGCCGGCCGAAACGCTGGCGGTGCGCTACGCCGCCGCCCTCACCGCGGGCGACTCGGCCGCGGCGGACTCGCTGCGGTCCCGCGTGGGCGCGGCGCTCGCCACCGACACCCTTACCGCCCTGGATAAGCAGCTCAAGGAGACGCGCGCGGAAAAGGCGAGGATGGAGCGGCGGGCAGAGGAGGCGGAGGAGGAGCGCGACGAGGACAAGGGGCTGCTGGGGAGCCTCAAGGACCTGCTGGAGGACCTGGGGCTGGGCTTCGGATGGACCGGCCTCTACTTCACCGCCTTCACCGCGCTCTGGCGGGGGCAGACGCCGGGGAAGCGGCTCCTGGGGGTCCGGGTCCTGCGTCTGGATGGCAAGCCGCTGACCATGTGGGGCTCGTTCGAACGCTTCGGCGGCTACGCGGCGGGGCTGGTGACCGGTCTCCTGGGCTTCGCGCAGGTGTACTGGGACCGGAACCGCCAGGCCATCCACGACAAGATCTCCGAGACGGTCGTCATACGTGAAAGGAACCCAGCTCCCGAACCCGCGGCACCACCCCCTTCGTCCCTGCGCCCCAGGCCGTTGCCGGCGCGCCCTGGCCCCGCGCCGGCGCCTCCCACCGCCTGACCCGCGGGGTGGCGCGTGAGCTCGCCGGAGCCGCGCGGCACCCCCGCCTGGGTCGCCGCGCTCGCCGTCGTGGGCGGCGCCGCCACCGCCACGGCCGTATCAAAGCTCTTCGCAGCCTGGGGCCGCCGTCCCACCGCGTTCCAGATCACCGAGACTCCCGAGGTCGGCTCCGAGGACTTCCTCGTGGGCCTCTCCGGCACCATGAACGCGCCGCTTCAAGAGGGCGGCACGGCGCGCCTCCTGAACAACGGGGTGGAGATCTTTCCGGCCATGCTGGAGGCGATCCGCGAGGCACGCCGCAGCATCAACTTCATGTGCTACATCTGGGAGCCGGGGCGCGTCTCGGACCGCATGTTCGACGCGCTGATCGAGCGGCAGCGGGCAGGCGTAAAGGTGCGGCTGATGCTGGACGCGTTCGGCGCCGTGGAGGTGCCGCGCGACCGCATCGAGGAGCTGGAGGAGGCGGGCGGGAGCTTCCAGTGGTTCCACGCGATGGAGTTCGGGAAGCTGACCTCCTTCTACAAGCGCAACCACCGCCGCGCCATCATCATCGATGGCCGCATCGGCTTCACCGGCGGCGCCGCGGTGGCGGACAAGTGGCTAGGCGACGCGGAGGACGAGGAGCATTGGCGCGACGTGATGGTGGAGGTGCGCGGCTGCCTCGCCAACAACCTCCAGTCCGCCTTCACCCAGCTCTGGGCCGACTCCTGCGGCGAGATCCTGCTGGGCGACGACTACTATCCACGCGACGTCGATCCCGAGCCGGATGAGGGCGAGGAGCTGTCGCGCCACATCAACGTCATCTCCTCCCCGGCGGAGGCGTCGCACCCGCTGCGCCTCCTCTTCAGCATCACCTTCGCCTGCGCGCGGCGTAGGATCTGGATCACCTCCCCCTACTTCGCCCCCGACCCGGCGACGCGCCGCATCCTGTGCGACCGCGCCCGCGCCGGGGTCGACGTGCGCCTCCTTCTCCCCAGCCGCCTGACCGACGCGCCGGTGGTGCGCTGGGCGGGGCACGCCTACTACCGCGAGATGCTGGAGGCGGGGGTGCGCATCTTCGAGTTCCAGCGCACCATGATCCACTCCAAGACACTGGTGGTGGACGGAAAGTGGTCGATCGTGGGCTCCGCGAACATGGACATCCGCTCCAAGGAGCTGAACCAGGAGAGCGTGATCGGCATCCTGGACCCCGAGTTCGGCGCCCAACTCGAAGCCACCTACGAGGACGATCTGCGCGGCGCCCGCGAGATCACCCGCGAGTACTGGCGCAACCGCGGGCCCTTCCCGCGGCTTCGGGAAAGCTTCTGGGAGAGGTTCGCGGAGCAGATGTGAGGGGGCGTTGGGGAGGAAGGGCACCGGGCGCGGATCGCCGGGGGCTGAAGCCCCCGGCTGGAACGACGGGAAGACCGCTGAAGCGGTCTCGACGCTTCTGGTGCGGTGTAAATAGGCAGGTGGCGGAGCGGAGCCGGGCACGGGATGCGCACCCCGCAGAGATCCGTGGGTGGGCACCTCTCCTAGCAGTTTGGGAGAGGGGCAGCGAGGAACGAGCGGGGAGAGGGCCCGCGATGCCCGCCGCCCGCGCCGGCCGACGCAAGCGCCCCCTCCCCCAGGCAGTTATTGGGGGAGGGGGCAGCGAGGTGACGAGCGGGGGAGGGGGCCCTGAGCCATCACCGGCACGACCTTTGACAGGGCCGTGCCGGTCCGTTTTCCCCGATACTGCACCTCAGGAGCCCTGATGGATACCTACGTACTCCCCGACGACCTGGTGGAAAGCGCGGTGGCCGAGCACGACGACGGCACCTGGCCCGTCACCGAGGACGTCGCCGCGCTGCGGACCGCGATCGCCAACCTCTTCTTCTACGGCCCGCCCGGCGCCGGCGACCGCAAGTGGGTGCTGATCGACGCGGGGATCCCCGGGTCAGCGGCGTGGATCGAGTCGGCGGCCAGGTTGCGGTTCGGGAGGCGGTCGCGGCCGGCGTGCGTCATCCTCACGCATGGCCACTTCGACCACGTGGGGGCGCTGCACACCCTTGCCGACCACTGGGACGTGCCGATCTACGCGCACCCGCTGGAGCTTCCGTACCTCGACGGCCGCGAGGCCTATCCGCCTCCCGACCCCACCGTCGGCGGCGGGGCGATGGCGCGCATGTCGCCGCTGTACCCGCGCGGCCCCTACGACTTCTCGCGCCGGCTGCGGCCGCTGCCGGCGGACGGCTCGGTGCCGGGGATGCCGGGGTGGCGGTGGATACTGTCGCCGGGTCACTCGCCGGGCCACGTGGCGCTCTTTCGCGACTCGGACCGCACGCTGCTGGCGGGTGACGCGTTCGTGACCACGAAGCAGGAGTCGATGACGGCCGTGCTCCAGTGGCGCGCCGAGGTGAACGGCCCGCCCGCGTACTTCACGCAGGACTGGACCGCCGCGCGCCGGTCGGTGGAGGCGCTCGCCGCGCTGGAGCCGGACGCGGTGGGCACCGGCCACGGCCCGCCCCTCCACGGCGACGAGATGCGCCACGCGCTGCGCACGCTCGCACGCGACTTCGACCTGATCGCCCTCCCCGAGGACGGCCGCTACGTCCGCTCGCCGGCCGTCTTCGACGAGCAGGGCGTCGTCTCCGTGCCGCCGCCGGTGCTCGATCCCGTGACGATGATCCTGGGCCTGGGGCTGGTCGCGCTCGCGGGGCTGGCCATCGGGACGGCGCTGAACAGCAGGCGCTCCTGAACGGCGGGTTGGCCAGTGGAGGCACGGAAAGCGGATCTCCGTGCCTCTTTTTCATCTCTCCGGCGGTAGCGCCTTCAGCGTGCGCCTGTACACGTTGATGAGGTACGCTTCCTGGGTGCTGAACTCGTTGAGCGCCATGTGCTGCGCCTGGAGCATCACCTGCTTGGCGCCGGGCTCAAAGTTCGCCGGGGCCAGAAGGCTGGTGATGGTTCGCTGCGTCGTTCCCTCCATGAAGAAGCGCTGCACCACGTACACTTCCGAGATCCTGGACGCCGTCGCGTAGTCCAGCAGCCGCAGCGCGCCCGTGGACGACGCGGTCTCCCACGCCGCCTCGTGGAGCGGCTCCCCGCCGAGCCCGCCGCGGGGCATCTCGGCCATGATGACGGCGAAGGCGTTGGGCTCCGGGCGCGGTCGCGCGCTGGCCGCGGCGAGGCGGCGGGCTAGCTCGGCGTGGCCGGGCTGCACCTTTTCGAGGATCCGCAGGTTCTGCGTGATCTCCCGGCGGAAATTCGCCAGGACGGTGCGGGCGAGCTGCCGGTCCGCCTGCTTCTGCCGCCACTCGTTCAGCGCCAGCCCCAGCACCACGCTGAGCACGATCAGCAGTCCCTCGGCGGCGAGCCGCGCGCTCCAGCGGGTTTCGGATCGTGGGCGGGTGGGGGGCGGGCTCGGTTGCGGATTCATGGCTTTGCGAAAAGGGTGACGTTCCGGGCCGGCGAGTGCAGGCCCCATCCGAAGTGCTCCGCGATCCACCGCATCGTTTCCGCGCGGTAGAAGCAGACGTGCGTAGGATCGCGCGCGTAGCGCCACCCCGCGAACATGCTGTCGTCCACCAGGATCTCCGTCATCAGGCCGAGCCACCCGCCGGGGCGCAGCATCGCGCCGAGCCGCGCGAACTCGGCGCCGGGCTCAAAGAAGTGCTCCGCCGTCTCCGTGCAGGCGATGAAGTCGTACGTGTGGCGGAGGGCCTCGTGGTGGGGCGCGAAGAAGGGATCGTACGTGCGCACCCTGAACCCGCGCTCGCGCAGCATCTCCGCAAGCGCGGGCGCCGGCCCAGCGCCGAAGTCCAGCCCCTCCGCGCCCGGCGCCAAGCGCTCCGCCAGCGGCGCCGCGAGCCGGTTCAGGAAGGCACGGTAGCGCGGATCGGCGGCATCGTTCTCGTGCGTCCCGTAGTGCGCGCGCTCCGCCTCCTCGTCCGGCCGCTGCTCCGGCGCGAGAAACGTCAGCAGGCACACCCCGCACCGGAAGTAGCGCGCCCCCCGGATCTCCGCGAACGGCCGCACGTCCAGCGACGAGCACAGGGGACAGTTCAACGATGAACCCACGGGTCGAGGCAAGCAAAAGGGAGGGCAGACACGCAGGTCTGCCCCTACGGATTCGTGCGTGTAGCCAGCCGCGGAGCGGCGCCGGGCACGGGCGCGCGATAAATCGCGCCCCTACAGATCCGTGCGCCGTGCGCCGAATTCTCCCCCTCACCCGCCCTGCGCCCCCGCAGGCGGGGGAGGGGGCCGGGGGGAGGGGGCCTGCTTCGGCTTTTCTTTGGTACGCTTCCTGCAAAAGTGGACGAGCGAAGGGCACTTTCGCCAGAAACCAGAATCGGAGGGTGAAGGCTATGACGGACAAGGCCACGCAGGAAATGCGGGAAGAGAGCAACACCATCAAGGACCCCGACAACTGGGTCACCGGCGACGAGCCGATGACGGGCGCCCAGCGCTCGTACCTCCACACCCTCGCCGAAGAGGCCAAGGTAGAGGTCGACGACGAGTTGACCAAGGCGGAGGCGTCGAAGAAGATCGACGAGCTCCAGGAGAAGACCGGGCGCGGGCAGTAGCCCGGCTCGTATCAGAGAGGCGCGGGGGAGATCCTCCGCGCCTCTCCTCTTTCTGCGCCCGCGCCGCGTCGGCAGATTGGCGCCCATGGACGCGCTCCCCATCGAATCCGTCATCCCCCCGCTGCGCGCCGCCCTCCGCGACGCGGGCGCGGCCGTGCTCCAGGCGCCCCCGGGTGCCGGGAAGACCACGCGCGTCCCCCTGGCGCTGCTGGACGAGCCGTGGCTGGCGGGCCGCAAGATAGTGATGCTGGAGCCGCGCCGCCTGGCCGCGCGCGCCGCCGCCCGCCGCATGGCGCATACGCTGGGCGAGCGCGTGGGCGCCACCGTCGGCTACCGCGTGCGCATGGACACGCAGGCCGGCCCGCGCACCCGCGTCGAGGTGGTCACCGAGGGCGTCCTCACCCGCATGCTCCAGTCGGATGCTTCGCTGGAGGGGGTGGGGCTCGTGATCTTTGACGAGTTCCACGAGCGCAGCCTGCACGCCGATCTGGGGCTCGCCCTGACCCTCCAGAGCCGCGCCCTCCTTCGCGACGACCTGCGGCTCCTGGTGATGTCCGCGACGCTGGACGGCGCCCCCGTGGCCGAGCTCCTGGGCGGCGCGCCGATCGTGACCAGCGAAGGGCGCAGCTTTCCCGTTGAGACGCGCTACCTCGCGCGGCCGGTGGAGGGGCACTCCGAGCCGGCCGTGGCGCGCTCCGTCCGCGCCGCCCTCGCCGCGCACGAGGGCGATCTCCTCGTCTTTCTCCCCGGCGCGGGGGAGATCAGACGGGTGGAGGGGCTGCTGGCGGAGGAGGGCCTTGGGCGCGGAGTACGCGTGGCTCCGCTGCACGGGACGCTGCCGCAGGAGGCGCAGGATGCCGCCATTGAGCCCTCCCGCCCCGGCGAGCGCAAGGTGGTGCTCGCCACCTCCATCGCGGAAACGAGCCTTACCATCGAGGGGGTGCGCGTGGTGGTCGATGGCGGCTGGATGCGCGTCCCCCGCTTCGCGCCGCGCACGGGGATGACGCGCCTGGAGACGGTTCGCGTAACCCGCGCGTCTGCGGACCAGCGGCGGGGGCGGGCGGGGCGCGTGGGCCCCGGCGTCTGCTACCGGCTGTGGACGGAGGGGGAGCAGGCGGCGCTCGTGCCCCACGGCGTGCCGGAGATCATGGAAGCGGACCTGGCGCCGCTCGCGCTGGAGCTGGCGGCGTGGGGCGTGCGCGATCCGGCGGAGCTGGCGTGGCTCGATGCGCCTCCCGCCGCGGCGTACTCACAGGCTCGCGAGCTCCTGGCCCAGCTCGGCGCGCTGGACACGGCGGGCGCCATCACCGCGCACGGGCGGCGCATGGGCGGGATGGGGCTGCACCCGCGCCTCGCGCACATGGTGCTGCGCGCGGCGGAGCTGGGGCTCGGCGGGCTGGCGTGCGAGCTGGCGGCGCTGCTGGCCAACCGTGACCCCTTTCGCGCCCGCGACGGCGCGCCCCCCGACGCCGACGTGCGCCTGCGCGTGGAGGCGCTGCGCGGCGGGCGCGCGCCCGCGGGTGCGTGGAGCGTGGATCGCGACGCGTTGCGGCGCATCGCCGAGGAGGCGCGGCAGCTCGCGCGCGGCGCCGGCATCCGGGCGGGCGGCGGGAGCAGCGACGCGGCGGGGATGCTCCTGGCGCTGGCGTACCCCGATCGCATCGCGCAGCGGCGGCAGGGCGGGGGAGGGCGTTTCCTCCTGCGCAACGGGCGCGGCGCGGCGTTCGCCCACCCCCAGCCGCTGGCGGAGGCCGCGTACGTCGTGGCCGCGGAGCTGGCGGGGCATGGGCGCGAGAGCCGCATCTTCCTCGCCGCGCCGGTGGAGCTGGCGGAGCTGGAGGGCCACTTCGCGGATCAGATCGAGACGGAGGAGTCGGTCGCGTGGGATGCGGAGGGCGGCGCCGTGCGCGCGCGCCGCCGCGAGCGACTGGGCGCGCTCGTCCTGCGCGAGTCGCACCTGGCCGACGCGGACCCGGAGCGCATCACGGCCGCCCTGCTGGATGGTCTGCGCGAGCGGGGCCTGGCCGCGTTGCCGTGGAGCAAGGGCGCGCGCCAGCTGCAGGAGCGGCTCGTCTTCCTGCGCCGCGCGGATGCGTCCTGGCCGGACGCATCCGACGAAGGGCTCCTCGCCGGGCTGGAGGAATGGCTCGCGCCTCACCTCCACGGCGTCGCCTCCCTCGCGCAGCTCGCCCGGATGGATCTCGCCGCGATCCTGGAGTCGATGCTCCCCTGGGACCGCCGCCGACGCCTGGACGAGCAGGCGCCGACGCACGTTGAGGTCCCCAGCGGCTCGCGGATCGCGGTCGACTACTCGGATCCGGAGGCGCCGGCGCTGGCCGTCCGCCTCCAGGAAGTCTTCGGCTGGACGGAGACGCCGCGCATCGCCGGGGTCCCGCTCACGCTGCACCTGCTATCGCCCGCTCACCGCCCCGTGCAGGTGACGCGCGACCTGGCGAGCTTCTGGCGCACGACGTACTTCGACGTCAAAAAGGACCTCAAGGGCCGCTATCCCAAGCACTACTGGCCCGACGATCCCCTCGCCGCCACCCCCACGCGCCGCGCCCGCCCGCGTTGATCCACTACGGGCGCGGAGCGGGCTTGAACAGCGCGCGGAACGCCCGTAGCGCCGCGGGATGGTAGATCGTCGAGTGCTGCTCCTCCGGCATCCGCCCGTGGTGCCAGCGCAGCCCGGACGACGGGTGCTTTTGCAGCGAGTCCGCCAGCATCGCCGCGTCGTCGGCGATCTCCTTTTCGTCGCTGCTGGCGAAGTAGAGCGTCTTCCCCGCCAGCTCCCTCGTGCGCAGCCGCTCGCCCGCGCGGCTCACGAGCCGGCGCCCGTTCCACCAGAGGCTGGGGTCGAAGGCGATGTACGTGTCGAACAGGTCGGGCTCGAGGAAGAGCGTCTCGACCACGAACAGCCCCGCGAGCGATTCCCCCACGATGGCGGTCTCGTCCGTGGTGCGGTAGCGGCTCTTCACCTGCGGCATCAGCTCGGTGCGGATGAACCTGCGGAACGCCTGCGACCCCCCCACCCGCGGCGCGATCGCCCGGTCCCGCGCGACCTCCGTGGGCCCGGTCATGTCGCGGCGCCGCTGCGTGTTCTCGATGCCGACCAGCAGAAAGGGGCGCATCGTCCCGTTCCCCACCGACACCTGCACCAGCCCCGCGACGTGCAGGAAGTCCTCCGCCATCCCGCCATCCGGCATGTACAGCACCGGCAGCCGCATCCCCGGCGACTCCGCGTACCCCGGCGGCGCGTACACGTTGATGCGCCGCGTCTCGCCCATCACCCTCGACTCGATCGTGAACGTCTCGCCGATGGTCAGCGGCGCCGAGCTCTGCGCGCGCGCCGCGGACGTGGCGCACACAACGAGGAAGATGCCGAGGGCCAGCCGTTTCATCATCGAAGATCCCTGGGTTGAGAAGTAGCGCCATCGTACGACACCCCCACGTCCACCGCAACCGACCGACTTGACCGCACCGGCTTTCGCCTCCACCGTCCATTCATGAACTATCGTGAGCGCATCACCATTGAACCCGACAAGCGCGGGGGCAAGCCGTGCATCCGCGGCATGCGAATCACCGTGTACGACGTCCTCGACTACCTGGCTTCCGGAATGACGGAGGCTGAGATCCTCGCGGACTTCCCTTATCTCGAAGCGGACGACATCCGCGCCTCGCTGGCATTCGCTGTGGATATCTAGCGGAAGCTGATGGCCGTGCCGAATCTGTGAGGCTCTTGTTCGATCAGAACCTCTCTTCCTGCCTCATTCGGGCGCTGGTCCGACGCATTGTACCGTACCAACAACAAGGCCCGCGGACGCCGATCCGCGGGCCTTCTCCGTTCCTCTCTCCCGCGTCTCCGCGCCTCCGCGTGAGACCGCCGTTTACGCCGCCGAGATCTGCTGGATCTCGACGATCTCGCCGACCATGTGGATGCTCCCCATGTCACGCCGCAGCTTGGCCGTGAAGCGCACTCGCACACCGTGCCGCGCGAACCCGGGCGGCAGGTTGATGGGGTCGTACACCTTGCCGTCGTCGCCGCGAATGGCGAAGAAGCCGCCCTCGATGTCGAACCGCTCCACCGTCCCCGTACCGCTGATCATGTCGCCGCTCCGCGTGACGTAGCCCACGTGTACCGCATCCAGCCGCTCCTCATCCGAGAGCAGCGGAGAGCACGCGCCCGCTACCATGCAGGCGAGAAGGATAGAGGTGAGGCGCGAGGTTTTCATGGCGGACCGGCGAGGCTGAGGACGGCGCGGATCTGCGAGGCCACCCGTAAACGCCCCGGCCCGCCGAGTTCTGACAGGAGCCGGGTGCCGGTGCATTCCCGCCATCGCCGGCGCGGGGGCAAGCACGGGCAGCCACGCGGGGCTGCCCCTACGGGATTGGTGCGGAGGGCGGGTGTCGAGGAAGGTAAAGGGTGGGCGCGATAAATCGCGCCCCTACCGAACGTGCGCTCCCCGGACCGCGGTTCCCCCCCTCACCCGCCCTGCGCCCCCGCAGGCGGGGGAGGGGGTCGGGGGGAGGGGGCCCTCACTTCCCGCATCCACACCCACCACCACCACTGCCGCACGCGTCGTCCCCGGGCTTGCCGCGCGCGGAGGACAGCATGCGCCACCCGCGCACCGCCAGCGTACCCGCCGCGCCCAGGACGATCACGCCCACCGCCGCCGACTGAACCAGCTCACCCGCCATGATCCACCTCCGTCATCCGAGCCCCAGCGCCCGTCCGCCCTGGTACACCAGAAGGGCGGAAAGGTACGCCAGCGCCAGCATGTAGACGAACTGGAAGCTGGCCCATCCCAGGCCGACCCACCCGCCGCCCGTCTCGCGCACGACCACGGCGGCGGTGCTCATGCACATCATGGCGTACACGTAGAAGACCATCAGCCCCACCGCCACCAGCGGCGTGTACACCAGCGCGCCGCTGCCGGCGTGCCGCTCGCCGCGCAGCTTCTCGCGCAGGGAGGTGGAGCCCTCGTCCGCCGCGCCCACGCCGTAGATGGTGCCCATGCTGGCGACGAACACCTCGCGCGCCGCAAAGGAGGAGACGATCCCCACGCCGATCTTCCAGTCGTACCCCAGCGGCCGCACGGCGGGCTCTATGGCGTGCCCCAGCATCCCCAGCGTGCTCCCGGCGAGCTGTGCCTCCTGCGCCGCGTGCTCGCTCGCCCCGGCCGGCGCCTCGGTCTTGGGGTACGTCGCCAGCGCCCAGAGGACGATGGAGAGCGCCAGGATCACCGTGCCGGCGCGCTTCAGGAACATGCTGGAGCGGTGCCCCACCGACAGGAGGAGCGAGCGCGGGTTGGGGATTCGGTACGGCGGCAGCTCCATGATCATGGGACGCGCCTTGCCCCGCATCAGCGTCCGCTTGAAGATCGCCGCCACGCCCAGCGCGGTCAGCGTCCCCAGCAGGTACATCGCCAGCAGCGTGAGCCCCTGCAGGTTGAACACGCCCGCGACGGCGACCGGCGGGATGAAGGTGCCGATCAGGAGCGCGTAGATGGGGATGCGCGCCGAACAGCTCATCAGCGGGAGGACCAGGATGGTGGCCAGCCGGTCCTTGGGGCTCTCGATGGTGCGCGTGGACATCACCCCCGGCACCGCGCAGGCGTAGCCCGAGAGGAGCGGGATGAACGACCTGCCGTGCAGCCCCACGCTCCTCATGAAGCGGTCCATGATGAAGGCGGCGCGTGCCATGTACCCGGTGTCTTCCAGGAACCCGATGAAGAGGAAGAGGATGACGATCTGCGGGAGGAAGACGAGCACCGAGCCCACCCCCGCGATCGCGCCGTCCACCACCAGCGAGTTGAGGTCGCCGGGGGGGAGGATCGATGCCACCCAGCCGCCCAGCCCTCCAACGAGCGCCTCGACGATTCCGATCAGCGGCTCCGCCCAGGTGAAGATCGACTGGAAGACGAGTCCCATCATCACCACGAAGAGCAGCGGCCCGGCCACCCTGTGCAGCGCCACTGCGTCGATGCGGTCGGTGAGCGTGCGCTCTTCGCCGCCGGCGCGCGTGACGACGCGGTCCGCGACCTCGGCGATCCAGGCGTAGCGCACCTCGGCCTCCAGGCTGCGCGCGGAGAGCCCCGCCGCCTCGATCTCGTCGTGCGCGCGCTCCACCGCCTCCGCCAGCCCCGCGATCCCCGCCAGGTGCCGCCCCGGCTGCCGCACCGCCAGCAGGCGCAGCGCCTCCATCCCCGCCGCGGAGGGGTTGAGCCCGCCCGACACCAGCGCGGCCTCCACCGGCTGGAGCGCATCGGCCGCTTCGGGGGGAAGTGCAAAGCGGCGCCCGGGGCGGGGGAGCCCGGGCGCCTTCGCCACCGCCTGCTTGAGCAGGTCCAGCCCTTCGCCGCGGGTGGCCACGGTGGCGACCACGGGCGCGCCCAGCTCCAGCGTGAGCTCCACCAGGTCTATGCGCAGCCCGGCCGCCGTCGCCGCGTCCACCTGGTTCAGCGCCACGACGGTCGGCAGCCCCAGCTCCAGCACCTGCGTGGCGAGGAAGAGGTTGCGTTCCAGGTTCTGCGCGTCCAGCACCACCACCACCACGTCGGGCGCGTCGGCGCCGGGCGTGCGGCCCAGCAGCACCCCCAGCGCGATCTCCTCGTCCGGCGACGACGCGCTCAGCGAGTAGGTGCCGGGAAGGTCCAGCACGGTTACGAAGTGCCCGTCCGCGTCGCGGTAGCGCCCCTCCACCCGCTCCACCGTGACGCCGGAGTAGTTGCCCACGCGCTGCCGCATCCCGGTAAGCGCGTTGAAGAGCGTGCTCTTCCCCGTGTTGGGGTTGCCGATGAGCGCCACATGCAGCGCACCCTCGCGCGCGGCGGGGGCGGGCGAGGGTGCGGGGGGTGCGGCGAGCGTGCCGCCGGCTTGGATCGCTTCCATCTACTCCACCGTGATGTGCTCTGCCTCGGAGCGGCGCAGGGTCAGCATGAAGCCGCGCAGCTTCACCTCCATCGGATCTCCCAGCGGGGCGCGGCGCACCACCTCCACCGTGGTCCCGCGGATCAGCCCCATGTCCATCAGCCGCCGCGTCGCATCCGCGTCGCCGGCCACCGAAGTGACGCGGCCCCGCTCACCGGGGCCGAGCTCCGCCAGCGTCCTCGCCAACGGGTCAGCCGACCGGAAGGACCTGGATGGACGACGCGAGCGACTGCCCCAGCGCCAGCTTGCACCCCTTCACCTCCAGCAGCATCCCGTTGCGCGAGTCCAGCACGCGGACCATAGAGCCCTCAAAGAGCCCCATCCCGCGCAGCCGGTGCGCCTCGCCGTGCTCGCAGTCCATGCGCAGGACGGCGGCCTTGCACCCGGTGGCGCACGCCGCCAGCGGACACCCGCCACACGCGGCCACGGCCGGCGCCTTGTCCCTGCGGCCAAAGATACGCTTCAGCATCTGCTGAGTTCCATCGGGGAAGCTGAAGGTGAGAATCAGTTTCAACTGAGTGGAAGATACAGCGTGGACGCCGGTTGACGCAAGATGATGGGCCTACACCCCCCACTCCACCGTGCGCCGGTGCGGGCCGACCATGTCGCGGCCCTCCAGCTCGGCGATCATGGCCGCGAAGCCGGGGTGCACCAGGGGGTACGAGACGCGGTACGCGCGGCGGAAGATGTCGTAGATGATCTGGCGGACGAGCTGCGCCGGGATCTCCTCGCGCGCGTCGCCCACGGGCTGGCGGTAGAGGATGTACTCCCGGTCGCCGGAGCCGGGCGACATCCCCGGGTGGTAGTAGGTGAAGTCGAAGGATCACGTTGCGCTCCCGCACCAGCCGCCGCAGCCAGGCGCTCTCCGCCTCGATCTCGCCGATCACCCACGCCAGCTCGCCGCGGCCGTTGCGCACGGCGTCCTCGCGGAACGCCATCGCCAGCTCGCGGCGCAGGGTGCGGGCGGCCTCGCGCGAGCGGTACTCGGGGCGCACGGCGATGTACAGGATGAAGCCCGCGTTCACCGCCCGCAGGTACACCCCGATCGCGGTCCCCATCGGCCGCCCTTCTTCGGAGAGGGCGGTGAAGAGGTGGAAGCCGTCCCCCTCCAGCAGCTCCATCCGCGACTCGGCGACCTCGGAAAGCAGGGCGCTGGTGGACTGGCGGTCGCTGGGCGGAAACATCTCCACGATCAGCTGCAGCGCATCGCGCGCGAGCGGATCGCGCTCGTCGCGAATCTCCACGATGTTGGCGTCACGCATGCGAGTCACCCGCGAGGCCGATGCGGAAGAGGCGCGCGGCGTTCTTGTACAGCAGGTTCTCGGATTCCTCCTCGCTCAGCCCCAGCTTCTCCACGAAGCGGAGGTAGCTCGCCATGTCGCAGATCGGCCAGTCGGTGCCGAAGAGGAGCCCGCCGGTGCCGTTGGCGTACGCCACCACGTCGCGCACCTTATCGATCATCAGCCGCTCGAAGCGCTCCTCGAAGGCGCCCAGCGTGAAGCCCGAGATGTCTCCCATCACGTTCTCGTTCTTGTAGATCACCTCGGCCGCGTCCATCAGCCAGGGGTTCCCCATGTGGCAGATGACGAAGTTGACCTCGCGGAAATCCACCGCCGCCTCGTCGATGGTGAGCGGGTGCGTGTACTTGAGCTTCCCCAGCCGGTCGTAGGTGTCGCCCGTGTGGATCATGACGGGCACGCCGAACTCCGCCGCCAGGTCGTACACCCCGCGAAGCTGCGGATCGTACACGTAGAACGCCTGGTACCCCGGGTACAGCTTGAGCGCGTGCACCCGCCCGCTCCCCAGCAGCCCGCGCAGCTCCGCGAGGCTCTCCTCCCCCAGGTCGTAGAAGCTGACTCCCGCCGCCACCCCGATGCGCGGGTCGTCTTCCACCAGCCGCAGGATGTCGGCGGTGGAGGGGCGGTCTTCGTTGACCTTGTAGCTGGAAAGCACGAGCGCGAAGTCGATCCCGTTCGCATCCATCTCGGAGCGCAGCTGGGCGTAGCGCTCGATGACGGAGGGAGGCTGCTCGTCGAAGTAGCGGTTCAGATGGGTGTGGCAGTCTACGATCACCGGCGGTTCCGTTGTGGGGAGTTCGTCCGCAATTCCCCCCGCGACCGCACGACCCATACCGGCAGACGCAAAGAGACGCAGGAGCGCTCCGCGAGCTCTCCTGCGTCTCTGCGCCTCCGCGTGAGGCCAGCAGTTCAGGTCAGGCGGCGCGCATCCACCGCCCGATGTCCGCCAGCGAGGCCTTCCTGCCCGTGCTGAGGATGCCGAAGCGGTAGATCTTCCCCGCGATCCACACCACGAGCACGGTGGTCAGCGCCAGCATCACCAGCGACGCGATCACCTGCGTCACGGGGATCTCCGTGCTCCCCAGCCGCATCGCGTTGGCGACGGGCGCGGTAAAGGGAACCAGCCCCAGCACGGTCGCGGTGGTGCCCAGCGGGTCACCGATGACCTTGGGGAAGAAGAGCACCGGCAGCATCAGCGGGACCATGGCAAAGGTCTGGAACTGCTGCCCCTCCTGGTCCGTCGTCACAGCCGCGCCGATCGCCGCGAAGACGGCGGCGTACAGAAAGAATCCCAGCACGAAGAAGGAGAGCAACGTGATTCCCGCCTGCGGCGTCAGCTTCAGCCCGGCCATGATGCTCGCCGCGCCGCCGCTCTTGAGGCGCTGCCCCGCAATGGTGAGCCCCGTCGCGATCAGCACCACCCAGATCGCCACCTGCAGGAGCGCCACCAGGCCGACGCCCAGGATCTTCCCCATCATCAGGTCGCTCGCCTTCATCGAGCTCACCAGCACCTCCACGATGCGGTTCGTCTTCTCCTCCAGCACGCTTCGCATCACGTTGACGCCGTACAGGAACACCATCAGCCACATCAGCATCGCCATGGCGTACGCGGCGAAGAAGGTGACGATCGCGCTCCCCCCCTCCTCGCCCGTCGCGGTGACGCGCGCGGTGCTCACTTCCACCGGGCGGAGCAGCGCGCGGACGTCGGTGGCCTGCAGGCCGGCCGTGCGCAGCCGCGTCTCCTGCACCGCCTGCGAAGCCGCGCGGCGGATGTCCGACATCACGTCCAGATTGGAAACGTTGCGAGCGCGGTACGCCACCTGGCTGCTCGTCACCACGTCGGCCGGCAGGTGGAGGTAGCCGTCGATCTCCTTGCGGGTGATGCGCTCGCGGAGCCCCGCCTGCACCTGCGCGAGCGGCTGCCGCACCACCTCCAGCCTGTAGCTGCGCCCTTCCCGCTCGGGCGTGAGCGAGGCGACCACCATCTGCGCCATCCCGGGGGGCGCCTCGTCCACCACCACCACGTGCCGCACGGTCTCCTCCCCGCTCATCAGGTGCGGAAGGACGTTTAAGCCGATGATGAAGATGGGGAAGAGAAAGGTGGCGAGGAGGAAGCTCTTCGTCCTCACCCGCTCCATGAACTCGCGCTTCAGTACGATCCAGACGTTAGACATGGGCTACCTCAACGCGGCGGGTCTGCGCGGCACCGGCCACGCGGCTGACGAAGATGTCGTGCAGCGAGGGCTCCTCGCGCTGGAAGCGGACGAGCGGCGCGTCCAGGTCGTTGAGGGCGGCGAGCAGGGCGCGTGTGTCGGTGCCCGGCGCCAGTTCCAGCCTCCACTCCTCCCCCTCGCGCGCCGCCGCCCCGAAGCGCCCGGCCGCCATGAACGCCTCCGCCGCCGGCGACTCGCCCTCGAACTGCACGCGGTACGCGTTCCCCATGTTCTCGCGGCGGATGTCGCGCAGCCGCCCGTCCAGCACCTTGCGTCCCTGCGCAATGATGCATACGTGCTCGCAGAGCTGCTCCGCCTGCTCCATGTTGTGCGTGCTGAAGATGACCGTCTTGCCGTCCTTGCGGTGCTGGAGGATGGTGTCGCGCAGCACCTCCTGGTTGACCGGATCGAGCCCAGACTGCGGCTCGTCCAGGATCAGGAGCTCGGGCTGGTGGATGACGGTGGCGATGAACTGCACCTTTTGCTGCATCCCCTTGGAGAGCGTCTCCACCTTGGCGCCGCGCCAGTCGCCCAGGCTCATCCGCTCCAGCCAGCGGCCGGCCTCGGCGCGCGCCTGCTTCACTTCGACGCCCTTGATCTGCGCGAAGAAGACGATCACGTCCAGCACCGTCATCTTCTTGTAGAGCCCGCGCTCCTCGGGCAGGAAGCCGACGCGGCGCAGCACGGAGCGATCCTTTTCCGGATCGGCGCCGAGCAGCGAGATGGTTCCGGAGTCGCGGATGATGATGTTCATCACCATGCGCAGCGTGGTGGACTTCCCCGCGCCGTTGGGCCCCAGGATGCCGTAGATGGTCCCCGGCGGCACCGCCAGGGAAAGGTTGTCGACCGCGGTGTGCCCGGAATAGCGCTTGGACACGCCTTCCAGCAGCAGTGTGTGGCTCATAGGTACTGTGGGTGGGGCAGGATGTGGTGCCGCGTGCGGCTGGGCCGGCGGTGGGCCAGACCGGGTGGGGTACGCGGAAACGGACGGGGGGTGTCGGGGGGGGAGGGCCCTCACCCCCGTCCCGTTACACTCGACTGCCCCCTCTCTCGATAACAGGAGAGGGCTGCGCCCTCACGTTATCGGGCGAGGGGGCGTATGTCGTTGGGGCGCGCGCAGATCTGGTAGGGGCGCGATTCATCGCGCCCGCCCTCGCCCCATCTCGATCGCCGCCCGGCGCGCCAAACCGGTAGGGGGTCTGCCCACCCCTCTGCGCGCCTCGGCCGCGGCACAACGCGCCCACCCGTGTAGGGGCGGCCCCGCGTGGCCGCCCGTGCCCGCCCCCGCACCGCCGCCCGCCGAACCGCACCGAACGCTCCCCCCTCCCTCGATAAAAAGAGGCGCCAGCCTCTCCTGTTATCGGGAGAGGGGGGCTGGGGGGGTGAGGGCCCCCTACACCCGCAGCTCCGGCACCGCCCCGCTCCCCGCCTCCGGATACCGCGCCAGCACCGGCTCCACCCACTCCGCGAGGAACTCGTCCACCTGCTCCGGAGCGCGGCCCACGTACAGCTCGGGGCGCAGGTCCTCCTCCAGCTCCTCGCGCGTGACGCCGAACGCGCCGTCGGCGGCGATGCGGTCGAGGAGGTCGTTGGAGAGGCCCTCGGCCTTGATGCGGTGGCCCGCGGCGACGGAGTGCTTTCGGACGCGCTCGTGCAGCTCCTGGCGGTCGCCGCCGCGCTTGGCGGCGCGCATCATCAGGTTCTCCGTCGCCATGAAGGGGAGCTCCTCCATCAGGCGTCGGTGGATCATCATCGGGTGCACCACCATCCCGCCCGCGACGTTGTGCATCAGCAGGAGCACCGAGTCCGTCCCCAGGTACGCCTCGGGGACTGCGATCCGCTTGTTGGCCGAGTCGTCCAGCGTGCGCTCGAACCACTGCGAGGCCGCGGTGAAGGCCGGGTCCAGCGAGAGGACGATGACGTGGCGGGCCAGCGCGTTGATCCGCTCGCTGCGCATGGGGTTGCGCTTGTAAGGCATGGCCGACGAGCCGATCTGGTGCTCCTCGAACGGCTCCTCCACCTCCTTGAGGTGCCCCAGCAGGCGCATGTCGTTGGCGAACTTGGAGGCGCTCTCCGCGATCCCCGCCAGCGTCGCCAGGCACGATGCGTCCGTCTTGCGCGTGTACGTCTGCCCGGTGACGCCGTATACCTTGTCGAAGCCCATCTTCCGCGCCACCAGCCGGTTGAGGCGCTCCACCCGCTCGCCGTCGCCCTCGAACAGGTCCATGAACGACGCCTGCGTCCCCGTGGTGCCGCGCACGCCGCGGAAGCGCAGGGTGTCCAGGCGGAACTCAACCTCCTCCAGGTCCAGCAGCAGGTCCTGGATCCAGAGCGTGGCGCGCTTGCCGACCGTGGTGGGCTGCGCCGGCTGGAAGTGGGTGAAGCCCAGCGTGGCCAGGGACCGGTGCTCGCGCGCGAACTCGGCCAGCGCCGCCACGGTGGCCACGAGGCGGGCGCGCACCAGCTTCAGCGCCTCGCGGTGCTGGATCAGGTCCGTGTTGTCGCCCACGTACGCGCTGGTGGCGCCCAGGTGGATGATGGCGCGCGCGGCCGGCGCCTGTTCGCCCAGGTGGTGGACGTGCGCCATCACGTCGTGGCGCAGCTCGCGCTCCAGCTCGGCGGCGCGCTTCGTGTCCACGTTGTCCAGATTGGCCCGCAGCGCCTCGATCGCCTCGTCGGGGATGGGGAGGCCCAGCTCCTTCTCCGCCTCCGCCAGCGCCAGCCAGAGCCGCCGCCAGGTGCCGAACTTGAACCGCGGCGAGAAGATCAGGCTCATCTCGGCCGAGGCGTAGCGCTCGGTCAGCGGATTGGAGTAGCGGTCGGATGCCATGGGCCTTCTGTCTAGGACGGAACCAGGCGGGGGCCGCGCGGCCTGCGCTCCGCCCCCGCGTTCGGTGGATAGGTGACGGCGGCGAGGAAGAGCCCTTCCGGCGGCGCGGGGGGCGAGGTTTCCAGCCCCTCGCGCTGCTCCAGGAGCGCGGCCATGTCCCCTTCCGGGCGCTCCCCGAGCCCGATGTCCACCAGCGTCCCCACCAGGTAGCGCACCATGTGGTGGAGGAAGCGGTTGGCGGTCACGTGGAACTTGAGCCCCACCCCCTCCCACGGCTCCCAGCGCGCCTCGCTGACGATGCAGCGGTCGCCGCGCTCCTCCTGCCCGGCCTTGGCGAAGCGCAGAAAGGAGTGCTCGCCCACGATGGCGGCCGCGGCGCGCTCCATCGCGCCCAGGTCCACGGGGCGGGCGAGCGGCCAGCACCAGGGGGAGCGGAAGGGAGAGTCGGCCTCGGGGGAGAGCCCCACGCGATACAGGTACGAACGGGCGGCGGCGTCGTAGCGCGGGTGGAAGCCGGGGAGCGCGGAATCGGCTTCGGCCACCCACACGTCGCCCGGCAGCAGCGCGTTGAGGGCGCGGCGAAGGGCGTGCGGCGTCCACTTGAGCGGGACGTCGCAGGCGGCCACCTGCCCGGTGGCGTGCACTCCGCGGTCGGTGCGCCCCGACCCCACCACCTGCGACGGCCGGTCCAGCAGGCGGGTGAGGACGCGCTCGACCTCGCCCTGCACCGTGCGCTGCCCCGGCTGCACCTGCCAGCCGTGGAACTCGCGCCCGTCGTAGTGGAGGGTGAGGCGGATGCGGTGGAAGTCAGGGGCGTTCACGCGGCGAAAGCTACCCGCGCGCCCGGTGCTGTCAAGCGCATCTCCCGTCTCGACTCAGCAATAGCTGGCCGCGGAGGCTCAGCGGCGGGAGAAGAGGGCGACCACTTCCCGCGCCTCCTCCTCGCGGCCCGCGGGAACGGGGATGCGGATGTTGTCGCGAGCAGGGCCGGAGCGGGTGCTCCAGCCGATGGTGAACTCGAGCTGGGGAGGCGTCGCCGCCTCGTCGAAGCGCACGCCCTGGAAGCGGTAGGTGTCGTTCCGCAGCACGTGGTAGCGGCCGTTGAGCATGATGGCCGAGGGGGTGATGATGGCCTCGCCGGGGCCCGAGACGTTCGCCTGGTGGTCGCCCTTCGCCATCAGCATCCCGCCCACCAGGATTATCACCGCCAGTATCGCGGTGGCCATGAGCATCGTCCTCCCCTCCTGGCCGCCGCCGCTGCTGCTCACGAGACCCGCCACCATGATGACGATGGTGCCGCCGACCCACTCCCCCTTGCGCCGCTTCACCTCGGCGGTGGTGTAGCCGCTCCATTCGCCCGGCTCGTACACCCAGTGCGCCAGCACCCGCTCGCCGCTGGGGAGTGTGAGCGGGACAGGATCGGGTGCCACGGCGCCCGGGCGCGCGGCCACGGCGGGCGCCGTTTGCGGGGCGTGTGGAGGTGCGGGGGCGGTGGGACGCGAGCCGACGGCCGCGCGGATGGCGTTCTGGTGCGCGGTCTCATCGACGACGGCGCGCCGCCACTTCACCAGCATGTGGATGCCGCTGAGCAGCAGGACCAGGCCCGCGAAGGCCATCATGATGAACACGCCGCGCATCTCGCCCGTGTCCGCCAGCGAGCCTACGATCCCCAGGAGCAGGAGGATCGGCGACATGCACAGCACCAGCGCCGCGGACACCGCGTTCATCGGGTGGGACGAGTTGATCATCGGAGCCGCTCCTGCCCCTGTTTGGTCTTTCGCGCCGCGGGCCCGGGGCGCGCATGTGGCAGGCGCGCCGAAACGCCTGCCATCTCGGGCGCAAGGTTGCATCCAGAACGGCCGGATCACAAGGGCGATGAAATGTGCGGCCCTGGCGCGCCACCATCCCTCAGCAACAGCGTCCATCCGGGCGGTGAGCCGAAAGGTGCGCGCACTCCCCGATTGACACGGAACGGCGCCTGCGGCATCATTCAACGATCCCTTCCACACTGGTGTGCCGCAGGCACCTTCCGGGGTGCTTGACATCACCCACTTCCGCTCGAGTACGGTGCACGACTACGAGGTGGAACGGCTCCGGCTGGTGGCGCTCTGCGTCGGCCTGGCGGAGCACGTGTCCCAGGTGGCCGGATGACGACTCCAGACACGGTCTCCGCCGACGACCTGGGGGCGCTGATCCGCGCCGCGGCCACCCGGCCGCTGAGCGCGGACGAGGCGGAGCGCGCCTTCAACGAGGTTATGGAGGGGCGCGCGACCCCCGTGCAGATGGCCGCGCTCCTGGTCGCCATCCGCGTGCGCGGCGCCGTCTCCAGCGAAGTGGCGGGGGGCGTGCGCGCGCTGCGCCGTGCGATGATCCCGGTTCCCACCGACGCGGCGGGGCTGGTGGACACCTGCGGCACGGGCGGCGGCGCGATCACCACCTTCAACATCTCCACCGCGGCGGCGCTGGTGGCCGCCGGGGCGGGGGTGCGGGTGGCGAAGCACGGCAACCGCTCCTTCACCTCCCGCTGCGGCAGCGCCGACGTGCTGGAGGCGCTCGGCGTGCGGCTGGACCTGCCGCCGGACCGCGAGGCGCAGGTGCTGGAGGAGTGCGGCATCGTCTTCATGTTCGCGCCGCTCCATCACCCGGCCATGAAGCACGTGGGCCCCATCCGCCGCGAACTGGGGATGCCGACGCTGATGAACGTCCTGGGCCCCGTCACCAACCCCGCCGGCGCGCGTCGCCAGGTGGTGGGCGTCTCCGACCCCGCGCTCCTCGAGCTGATCGCGGGCGCCCTCGCGGAGCTGGGGCACGAGCGCGCGCTGGTCGTCCACGGGCAGCCGGGCCTCGACGAGGTGAGCCCCATCGGCACCACCGAGATCCTGGAAGTGAACGCCGGCACCGTCACCCGCCGCACCTTCGACCCCGCCACTCTCGGCTGGGAGCCCTTCACCGCAAGGGGCCTCGAGGGTGGCGATCCGCAGGACAACGTCCGCACCGTCGTCTCGGTGCTGCGCGGCGAGACGGGGGGCGTGGCGCGCGCCGCGGTCGTACTCAACGCCGGCGCCGCAATCTACGTCTCCGGACAGGTGGCCTCGCTCGAAGAAGGCATCACCTCCGCCGGCGCCGCCCTCGATGCCGGCCGCGGCTGGGAAGCCCTTCAGCACCTCCGCGACGCTTCGCGACGGTAAGCTCCAGTCGCTCATCGAATGCACATCGCCCCTGCCGCGCTCGTCCGCGGCAGGGGCGCTTCCTTGTCCCCATACCAACACGTTCTTACCAGAAAGCGATGTGGCTATTGACGGTAATCAATATTCTAGTTATTGATAATCGAGATGTAACCATTTCAAGCTTCAACGGAGGACAGGACTCGTGCCCCGACCGAACCCCGGTGCCCTCGGATTCACCCGGCGAGCCCTCCGGGCACTGATCGCCCTGAACCTGCTGGTCGGCTTCCTGGTCCTGGCGCTGCTGATCGCCACGCTTGTGGCCGAGACGCCGGTGATCGGGGCGCTCGGTGTACCGCCCACGGAGGAAAACGCGGCGCTGATCGCGGGCATGCGCCTCATCATGGCGATCGGGGTCGTCATGGTCCCCCTCGGGCACGTCGTCCTCACGCGCCTCCTGGCGCTGGTGGATACGGTAGGCCGGTCGGACCCGTTCGTGGTGGAGAACGCGATGCGTCTGCGGACGATGGCGTGGGCGGTGCTCGGGTTGGAGATCCTGCATCTCGGCGTCGGTGTCATCGCGTCCAGCGTGTCCTCCAGGGAGCAGCCGCTCGACGTCGATTGGAGCTTCTCCTTCACGCGCTGGATCGCGGTGCTGCTGCTCTTCGTGCTCGCCCGCGTCTTCGAGCAGGGCGCCCTCATGCGCGACGACCTGCAGGGGACGGTCTGACATGCCGATCATCGTCAAGCTCGACGACGTCCTCTACGCGCGCCGGATGACGCTCACGGAGCTCTCCGAGCGCGTCGGGATCACGCTCGCCAACCTGTCGATCCTCAAGACCGGCAAGGCGCGCGCGGTCCGCTTCTCCACGCTGGAGGCGATCTGCGAGGCGCTGGAGTGCCAGCCCGGCGACCTGCTCGCGTTCAGCGACGGCTCGGACCCGGCGCAACCATGAGTGCCGCCGCCTACCCACCGGCGTCGGGGGCATCCGTCCCCATCGCCACGCCGACCTCATCATCCGCCCAATCCAACACAGGGGCGAAGGAGCATACCATGCACGAACTATCCACCTTGCGCCTCAACCTGCTGCGGGCGATGTACCTGCTCATCGCCGTGCTGATGGGGCTCCAGATCTGGCCGTTGATCCTCGCCTCGCCCAAGATGCCGGAGCACATGCGCGGCGTCGTATGGGCCATGCTCGGGGCGCTGACGCTCCTGTGTGCCCTGGGCGTGCGCTACCCGGTGAGGATGATGCCGCTGCTGCTCTTTGAGCTCGCGTGGAAGTGCATCTGGGTCGCGGCCTTCGGTCTCCCCCTCTGGTCTGCCGGCCGCCTGGACGCGGGCACCTCGGACACGCTCTTCTCTTGCGTCCTGGGGCTCGTGCTGGTTCCTCTCGTGCTCCCCTGGCCCTACATCTTTGCGAAGTACCTGAAGGCGCCGGGCGATCCCTGGAGACGACGGACGGAACCTCGCACGAGCGGCGCGGTCTAACTGGAGAGCTGAGTCGCGCGTCCTCGGGATCGGCTCGTCCCGCCGGCCTCTCGGCACGCACAGTAGATCCTTCGCTCCGCGCCAGAGGCAGGCCCAGGGGAGAGGACGGAGAAGCGCGTCGCTCAGGTTGACAATTACAACGAGTGCCGCGGTCCGAGACCGCTTCAGCGGTCTTCCCGTAGTTCCAGCCGGGGGCTTCAGCCCCCGGTGTTGCGGCCCCCGGCGTTCAGCCCCCGGTGTTGCGGCCCCCGATGTTGTTGCGCCCGGCGCCCCGGCGTTCATCCCCCGGCGTCGCCGCGCCCGGTGTTGCACCACAAACACAAGCGCCCCCGCCCGGACCGAGGTCCAGGCGGGGGCGCACGTTCACCGCACCCCGAGATCTACAGCGTAAAGACCGCGCGCAGGTCCCAGGGGCCGGGGATCGGCGGGGGGGTCGCCGGGTCGAGCACCATCATGCGGCGGCCCTCCTTGGAGATCCGCCCCACCACGAACGGCACCGGCTGCGCGTCCTTCATCGTCGTCGCTCCTAAGGAATGGTTGGGCCGCACCGCGGACCTGGCCAGCCCGCCCAGCCGCCGCGCACGGGCGCGGAGGAACGGGCGGCGGGCACGGGCCGGCACGGGATCAGTACTTACGGATGACGCCGACCACGATCCCCTGGATCTGCACCGCATCCGCCGGGAAGTACATCGGCTCCATGGTGGGGTTGGCCGGCTGCAGGCGCACCTTGCCGTCCTTCTCCCGGTAGAACTTCTTGACCGTGGCGGAGCCGCCCACCGTCCCGTCCGAGACCAGCGCCACCACCATCTCCCCGTTGTCGGCCGTCTGGCGGGAGTTGACGATGATGTAGTCGCCGTCGCGGATCTGCTCGTCGATCATGGAGTCGCCCTTGACGCGGAGGACGTAGTTGTTGCCGCGCCGCACCATGTCGTGGGGAACCGTGACCGTCTCCTGCAGGCCGTCCGTCACCTCCAGCGGGAGACCCGCCGCGACGGTGCCCATCAGGGGAAGCTCGATGGCTGGAGCGTGCAGGTCCGCGCGGACCACTTCAAGAGACCGGCTCTTGTTGTAGTTCTTCCGCAGGAAGCCCTTTTGCTCCAGATTGGTGAGATGCTCGTGGACGGTCGCCAGCGAGGAGTATTGGAAGTGCTCCGCAATCTCCTCGTAGCTCGGGGAGTACCCGTTCGTCTCCACGAAGGATTCGACGTAGTCCAGGATCTGCCGCTGCTTCTTCGTGAGCGCCATTGCGCCTCCGGCTGTTGATTCGGGGTTGCATCCGAACAGGCACCGAAGCAATATACCCGAACGCAAACCGAAGCGCAAGCAATCGATTTTCAGTGATCTCAAACATCCTGGACCGCATCGTCAGCACCAAGCGCGAGGAGCTGCGCAGCCTAGCCGGAACCGGGCCTGAGCTGCGCTCCCGCGCGGCCGACGCTCCCCCGCCGCGAGGCTTCGCCACGGCGCTGCGCCGGCCCGGCGAGGTGCGCCTGCTGGCCGAGGTCAAGCGCCGCTCCCCCTCCGCGGGCGAGATCCGCCCCGGCGCAGATCCGGCCGGGGTCGCCCGCGCGTACCAGCAGGGCGGGGCGGCGGCGGTGTCCGTGCTCACCGACCGCGAGTACTTCGGCGGCGACCTGGACGCGCTGCGCAGCGTGGCGTCCGCCGTCGCGCTCCCCGTCATCCGCAAGGACTTCATCATCGATCCGCTGCAGCTGTGGGAGGCGCGCGGCGCGGGCGCGGACGCGGTGCTGCTGATCGTGCGCATCCTGGACGACGAGCTCCTGCGCGAGCTTCACGCGCAGATCCACGAGATGGGGATGGACGCGCTGGTGGAGGCGCACAACGCGGACGAGGTGGAGCGCGCCCTGGCCGCCGGCGCCACGCTGCTGGGGATCAACAACCGCGACCTCGACACTTTCGTCACCGACCTGGACCTGTCGATGCGGCTGGCGGGCGCGGTGCCCGCGGGGGTGACGCTGGTGGCGGAGAGCGGGATTCGCGCGGCGGCGGACGTGGACCGGCTCGGCGCCGCCGGGGTAGACGCAATCCTGGTGGGCGAGTCGCTGATGCGGCAGGAGGACCTGCGCGCCGCGGCCGCCGCCCTGGCCGGGCGCCCCAAGGTGGAGCGGGCGTGACGCATCCCGAGGTCAAGGTCTGCGGCCTTACGCGGCACGAGGACGCCCGGGCCGCAGCCGACGCCGGCGCCGCGTACCTGGGCGCCGTTTTCGCGCCCGGCGGCCGCCGCACGGTGACGCCGGAGGCCGCTCGCGTTATTTTTGGCGATCTCCCCGCGCGCAGGGTCGGCGTCTTCGTGGACGCCTCGCTGGAAGAGCTGGAGGCCGCGGGGCGCGCGGCCGGGCTCGACGTCCTGCAGCTTCATGGCGACGAGACGCCGGAGCTGGCGGCGGAGCTCCGCGCCCGCGGCTGGACGGTCTGGAAGGCGCTGCGCCCCCGCACCGGCGGCGAGCTGGCCGCCGAGGCGCCGCGCTGGGCCGGCGCCGTGGACGCGCTCCTCCTGGACGGCTTCAGCACCGCGGCGCGCGGGGGCACCGGCGCATCGTTCCCGTGGGCCGAGGTTGCCGCGCACCGCGACGCCGTCCCGGACGGCGTCGCCCTGATCGCGGCGGGCGGCCTGCGCCCCGACAACGTGGCCGAGGCGGCCGGCATCCTCCACCCCGACGTGGTGGACGTGAGCTCGGGAGTCGAATCGGCCCCCGGCATCAAAGACGCGGACTCGATCCACCGCTTCGTCACCGCGGTGAGATCCCTAATCCCTAATCCCTGCGGTTCGATGTCCCAGGCAGCACCCGTGGCGCGCGAGGAACGCGCCGGACGCTTCGGCGAGTACGGCGGACGATTCGTCCCCGAGACCCTGATCACCGCGCTGGACGAGCTGGAGGAGGTGTACGCCGCCGCCGCGGCCGATCCCGCGTTCTGGGACGAGCTGCACGCCCTGTGGCGCGACTTCGTGGGGCGTCCCACGCCGCTGTACCGCGCCCGCCGCCTGGGCGAGGCCGCCGGCGCGGACGTGTGGCTGAAGCGCGAGGACCTCAACCACACCGGCGCGCACAAGATCAACAACTCGCTGGGGCAGGTGCTGCTGGCGCGGCGCATGGGCAAGGAGCGCATCATCGCGGAGACCGGGGCGGGGCAGCACGGGGTGGCCACCGCCACCGCCTGCGCCCTCTTCGGCCTGCGGTGCATCGTGTACATGGGCGAGGAGGACGTGCAGCGCCAGGCGCTCAACGTCTACCGGATGAAGCTGCTGGGCGCCGAGGTCCGCCCCGTCTCCAGCGGCACGCGCACCCTCAAGGACGCCACCAACGAGGCGATCCGCGACTGGGTCACCAACGTCGCCGACACGCACTACATCATCGGCTCGGTGGTCGGCCCCGACCCGTACCCGCGCATGGTGCGCGACTTCCAGAGCATCATCGGCCGCGAGACGCGAGAGCAGATGCTGTCCGTCGAAGGCCGTCTTCCCGCCGCCGTGGTGGCGTGCGTGGGCGGCGGCTCCAACGCCATCGGCATGTTCCACCCGTTCGTGGGGGATGAAGGAGTCGAACTGGTGGGCGTGGAAGCCGCCGGCGAGGGGCTGGACACGCAGCGCCACGCCGCCACGCTGACTCTCGGCAAGCCGGGCGTCCTCCACGGCTGCCTGAGCTACCTGCTGCAGGACGACGCGGGCCAGGTCGCCCCCGCGCACTCCGTCTCCGCCGGACTCGACTACCCGGGCGTGGGCCCCGAGCACTCCGCCCTCAAGGACCGCGGCCGCGCCACCTACGCCGCCGTCACCGACGCGGAGGCCCTCGACGCCTTCGGCCGCCTCGCGCGCCTCGAGGGGATCATTCCCGCGCTGGAGACGGCGCACGCCATCGCCTACGTGCTCCGCGAGGGTGCCAAGTGGGCCGACAAGGGTCCTGTCGTGATCTGTCTGAGCGGGCGGGGGGACAAGGACGTCGCGCAGGTGGCCGCGATGGGAGTGCGATAGCGGCAAAAAAGAAAAAGCATCACGCGGAGAACACGGAGGGGAACCGCAAAGCCACGGAGAACCCCTCTCGGTAGTCTTTCCGTACCCCTCTGTGTCTCTGCGTGAACCTGCAGTCACATCCCGTCGCCTAACGGCTGAGGCCTTTCTGCCGCGCTTGCAAGAGGTTGTGCGGCGTACCCCAGGCGGCTAAACTGTTGCATCCTTCCCAAAGCCCCGCCCGCATGACCGACTCGCTCCTCCAGACCAACGCCAATGCATCTTCGGCCGCCAACACGGTCGCGGACCCGCTGCGCGCGGAAGTCAGGGAGGTGGTGCAGGGGATCTCCAAGGCGTTGCGGGCGCACCTGCTGTACGAGGGGAAGAGCCCCGCGCTGGACCGCTTCATGGAGCTGCTCGCCGCGCGCCTGGGGCAGCTCTGGGAGCAGGTGCCGCACCTCACGCTCTCGGTGGAGGAGCGCGAGCTGCACTGGCAGGGCGCCGCCGTCTTCCAGAGCGACGAGCGCGACAACCTGGCCTTCCTCCTCTATCGCGACGGGGTGCGCGAGGTCACGCTCCGCCGCGGATTCGAGGAGGAGGAGCTCCAGCGGCTCGTGGAGATCCTGGCCCACGCGCACCAGGTGCGCGGCGCGGACGAGGACGACCTTCTCACCATCTTCTGGGAAAAGGACTGGCTCTACTTCCGCTACCGCTACGTGGAGGCGCTGCCGGACGGGGTGCACCTTCCCGACGCGGTCTCCGGCGAGACCAGGGCCGTCGCCGCGCCGCGCGCCGAGGCGGAGCAGACGCCCCGCGCCACCCTCACCACCGACGACTTCCGCGAGGCGCTCTACTTCCTCGACCAGACGGAGCTGAACCGGCTGGCCGCCGAGGTGCGCGCCGAGATGGAGCGCGACCTGTGGACGGGGGTGCTCACGGCGCTCTTCGACCGGATGCAGGACGGCACGCACGCCCGCCAGGAGCAGGTGATGGAGGTGCTGGGCGATGCCATCCCCACGCTGCTGGGCGCGGCGCGGGTGGACCTGGCGGCGTACGTGGTGGGGGAGATGGTCTCCGTCGCCACGACGGCGCGCCTGGCGCCCGGAGTGCTGCGCGGGGTGCGCGCCCTCTTCGCCCAGCTCGCCGAGCCCGCCACCGTGGCCGAGCTGGTGCGCACCGTGGAGGAAGCCGGCGAGAGGGTGCGCGACGACGACCTCTCCACCCTCCTCTCCTTCTTCCCCCCCGAAGCGCTGGGCCCCCTCGTCCGCGCCGCCGAGAGCAGCGGCTCCCCGCGCGTGCGCGCCACCGTTCAGAGCGCCGCCGAGCGCCTGGGCGACGCCAACCGCGAGCACCTGGTGCGCCTGCTGGCCGAGGCGGACGCGACGCTGGTGACCGGCGCCGCGCGTCTCGTCGGCCGGCTGCGCGTGCAGACGGCGGCGGGGGAGGTCACGCGCCTCCTGTCGCGCCCGGAGGCGCCGGTGCGGCTGGCGGCAGTGGAGGCGCTGCAGGAGATCCGCTCGCCGTCCTCGGCGGGCGCGCTGGAGGGGGCGCTGGAGGACGCGGACCGCGAGGTGCGCGTGGCCGCCGCCCGCGCGCTGGGCACGCTGCGCTACGCCCCGGCCCGCGCGAAGCTGGAGGCCGCGCTCGACTCGAAGCGCCTGCGCGACTCCGAGCTCTCGGAGCGCATCGCCTTCTTCGAGGCGTACGGCGGCGTCGCGGGCGCGGAGGGGGTGCCGGTGCTGGACCGCGTGCTCAACGGCAAGAGCTGGCTGGGGCGGCGCGAGTCGGGGGAGACGCGGGCCTGCGCGGCGCTCGGCCTCGGCCGCATCCGCCACCCCGCCGCCGAGAAGGCGCTGAACGCCGCCGCCGCCGACGCGGACCCCGTAGTGCGGAGCGCGGTAGGCCGCGCGCTGCGGGGGATGCGCCAGTGAGCGCCCCGGCCACCTCCACCGGCGCGCCGCACTCCGGCGACGAGCGCGTGGTGCAGCTGCGCGGGCGCGACCTCCTCTTCGCGATGGCGGCCGCCACGCGCGCGCTGCAGCTCTATCCGCTGGAGAACCAGGCGGTGGTCAACGCCCTGGCCGAGCTGGACGCCACCGCGCGCGCCCTGATGGACCAGGAGGGCGAGCTCTCCGTGCGCTACGTGGGCGACTTCTTCTTCGTCAACGATCTTCGACTGCGCATCGACCTGGCGAGCTACGCCACGTTTGGGCTGGTCGGGCGCGCGCTGCACCGGCACGGGATCGGGACGGTGGAGGCGTTCCCCGGCGCGGGGACGGCGGAGTGGACGGCGTTCCTCTCGCTCCTGATGGCGGAACCGCACGCGGACAACCGCTTCGGCCACTTCGCGGAGCGGCTGGCCCGCAGCGCCGTCCTGCACCTGGCCGTGCACCCGGACCAGGACCGCGACCCGGAGACGGACGAGAACGCGAAGCAGATGGCCAAGCGCGCCTACGCCCACACCGTCGCCGTCGCGCGCGAGACGATGTCGGCGCTGCGCATGGGCAAGGGCGTCTCCATCCGCCCGGTAAAGCGCGCGGTGCAGTCCATCGTGGACCAGGTGCTCACCAACGAGAGCTCCATCTTCGGCCTCACCACGCTGCGCGACTATGACGAGTACACCTTCACCCACTCGGTGAACGTGTGCATCTTCTCGGTCGCGCTGGGAAAGAAGCTGGGCTTCGACAAGCACCAGCTGTACGAGCTGGGGCTGGGGGCGCTGCTGCACGACGTGGGCAAGGCGAAGATGCCGTGGGAGGTGATCAACAAGCCCGGCCCCCTGACCACCGAGGAGTTCAAGGTGATGCAGGAGCACCCCACGGAGGGGCTCCTCACGCTCTTCGCCATGCGCGGGCTGGCCGAGCTTCCGCTGCGCGCCATGCTGGTGGCGTACGAGCACCACATGAAGATCGACCAGACGGGTTATCCGCGCTCGCTGAGGCCGCGCACGACCTCGCTCTTCGGGCGGATCGTGGCGGTGGCGGACGGCTTCGACGCGGCCACCACCAAGCGCAGCTACCAGGCGCAGCCCTGGCCGGCGGACCACGTGCTGCGCGAGATGCGCGACAACACCACGCGCGGCTTCGATCCGCTGATCGTGAAGGCGTTCATCAGCATGACCGGCATCTACCCGGTGGGCTCGCTGGTCATCCTGGACAGCTACGAGCTGGCCGTGGTGGTGGCCGCCAGCACCCGGCCGGACGCGATGCACCAGCCCACGGTGCGCATCATCCACGACTCCATGGGGATACCGCTCGACCCCGCGCCCCTGCTGGACCTCACGCAGGTGAACCCCGCCACGGGCGAGCCGCTGCGATCCATCATCAAGACCACCGATCCTGAGCGGTACGGAATCCATGTCGGCGACTATTTCGTCTGACCGAATCACCCTGGCGGAAGCCTTCGCCGCCTGCCGCGCGCAGCGGCGCGCCGCCCTGATCCCCTACATCACCGCAGGACACCCCTCCCCCGCGGACACCCCCGCCCTCCTGCGCATGCTGGCCGAAGAGGGCGCCGACGTCATCGAGCTGGGCATTCCCTTCAGTGACCCGCTGGCGGACGGGCCCACCATCCAGCGCTCGTCGTTCCAGGCGATCGAGCAGGGGGTGGACCTGCGCTGGACGCTGGAGCGGCTGGCCGAGTTCCGCGCCACGCACGACACGCCGGTGGTGATCTTCACCTACCTCAACCCCATCCTGCGCCACGGCGTCGCGCGCTTCCTGGCCGACGCGACGGAGGCGGGCGCGCAGGGGGTGCTGGTGACGGACCTCCCCGTGGGCGCCGATCCGGAGCTGGAGGCCGCCTTCGCCGCTTCGCCGCTGGACCTGATCCGCCTGATCGCCCCCACCACGCTCCCTGCCCGCGTCAAGGTGATCGCGGCGGCGGCGCGCGGCTTCGTGTACTACGTGTCGAGGACGGGCGTGACGGGGGCGCAGATGTCGCTCGCCGCGGGCCTGGCCGCCGAGGTGGACGCGGTGCGCGCCGCCACTACGGTGCCGGTGGCGGTGGGCTTCGGCATCTCCACACCCGAGCAGGCCGCCGTCGTCGCCGCCAACGCGGACGGCGTGGTGGTGGGGAGCGCGCTGGTGGACCTGCTGGGGCGCGCGGGCGTGGAGGGCGCGCGTCCCCTGGTGCGCGGCCTGCGCGCCGCGGTCCAGCGCCCGGGCTGAGATGAACGCGGAGCGCGACGTGTCCACGGTGATGCACCGCATCCTCGCCGGCTACGCGCGCGGCGTGTTGTACGCGGGCGCGCTGCTCACCCTGACCGTCGCCGTGCTCTACCCGCCGCGCACCACAGGGGGGTGGATCGCCGCCCTCGCCGGGATCGTGGCGGTGGCGCTGCTGCGGCTGGGGGCGGTGCCGCTCTCCAAGTTCGCGTACGTCACCATGACGGTGGTGCCGGTGGCGCCGCTGGTGATGATGGGCGAGCCCGCCGCCGCCGTCCTCGCCGCCTACCTCGGCACCGTGGCCGGCGACGCGCTCCGCCGCAAGGACGTCATCCCCGCGCTGATCAACGCCGGGCGCGAGTCGCTCGCCGCGGTGGCCGGGGCGGGGGTGTTCGCGGCGGTCGTCGCGGTTCGCGGCCAGACCTACCCGTCTGGGATCGGCGCCGGCGACGTGTTCTCGGCGGAGTGGATCCCCACCATCGTCGCCTTCTTCCTGGCATACCTGGCGGCGAGCCGCGGGCTCTTCTACTTCTCGCTGGCGTACCGCGGAAAGCTGAGCCAGGCGGAGTGGATGATCATCTTCCGCTACGAGGTGATCTCCGCGTTCCTGGGGATCATCGCCGCGCTGGCGGTGGCGGCGGCGCTCATCATGTACGGCACGCACCTGGGATGGGCCTTCATCCTGGCGTTCGTGATCTTTGCCGGCCTCCTGGCGCGCGCCCTGGTTGTGGAGGCGATCGCGTCCGAGGAGCTGCGCAAGGTGGTGGCGATGGAGGCGGTGATCGCCGCGGGGATGACGCTGGGCGAGTCGCTGGAGCAGATCGAGCGGCTGGCGGCGCGGCTGGTGGAGTGGCGCTGGCTGCGCATCTACGCGGTCGATGGAAACCGCCTGGCGCCGATCTATCCCGCGGCGAACGGCGGCGCCCCCATCGCCGAGGCGAGCGACCTGCACGTGGAGGCCGCCGGGCGCGACGACGCGCTGATAGTGGCCGACCTGCGCCGCGAGGGGCGGTTCCACGGCGACGGCGCCCGCTCGCTCGTGCTGCAGCCGCTCCAGTACGGTCGCACGGTGCTGGGGGTGCTGGAGATCGCGCACCACCGTCCCCGCGCGTACGGGCCCAACGAGGTGCGGCTGATCGAGCGCTTCGGCCGCCAGGTCTCGCTCGCGCTGCAGCTCGACTCGCTGGTGCGCCCCATGACGCAGAGCGCGGGTGAGGTGGAGGGGCAGCTCCGGGAGCTGGGCGGACGGCTGGCCGAGCTGCGCGCGAGCGGGGTGGAGGTGGCCGAGCACGCCGCCGCCATGGGCGAGCAGGTCGCCGATCAGGGCGAGCGCACCGCCCGCGGCCGCGAGGTCGCCGCCCAGCTCGCCGCCGCCGCCGAGCAGATGGCGCGCGACGCCCGCTCCTCCGCCGACACCAGCCGCGACACGGGGCGCATGGCCGTGCAGAACCGCGGCGCCATCGAGGAGGCGATCGGGCGGCTGGTGGAGCTGCGCGACTTCGTGGACCTGGAGGCGCAGGAGCTGGCGGGCCTGGAGCGCGCCTCCGAGCGCATCTCCTCGCTGGTGGGCTCCATCGGCCAGATCGCGGACCAGACCAACCTCCTCGCCCTCAACGCCGCCATCGAGGCCGCGCGCGCCGGCGAGCAGGGACGCGGCTTCGCGGTGGTGGCGGACGAGGTGCGCAACCTTGCGGACAGCAGCGCCCGCGCCGCCCTGGAGGCGCGCGACGTGGTGGAGTCCGTTCGCGGACAGGTGCACGCCGCGTTGGGACGCATGCAGGCCGGCTCCGAGCGCGTCTCCGGCGTTGGCGACCTGTCGCGCACCGCGCTCGACTCCGTGCAGCGCATCGCGGCGGCCGCCGGCGAGTCGGCCGACCTCACCACGCGCATGGCGGGCCGCGCGGAGGAGCAGCGCCTGCGCCTCGCCGCCCTCCTGGGAGAGATCGCCACCATCGCCGGGCTGGCCGAGCGCAACGGCCACGGCGCCACGGGTGTCGCCACCGCCGCCCGCGAGCAGGCGGAGACGCTGGCGGAGGTGGAGCGTGCGGTGGCGGCGCTGGGGCAGGTGTCCGTGCGGCTGAACACGTACATCGCGCGGTTCAACGAGATGGGGGCGTAGAGGCCCCCACCCCCGCTCGTCACCTCGCGGCCCCTCCCCCAATAACTACCTGGGGGAGGGGCGTTTGGCGTGCACCTGTGCGGGGAGCGCGAGTCGGTGCGGGGGCAAGCACGGGCAGCCACGTGGGGCTGCCCCTACCGGTTCGGGTGCGAAGGAGCGGGGGCGAGGCAGTGAAAGGGGTGGGCAGACACGCAGGCCACACGCAGGTCTGCCCGCTACGGTGGTGCGGTGGGCGCAGGTTGCGGTGGAAGAGCGCGGGCGTGGAGGTCGCCCAGCACATTGCGCCTGTGCAGGATCATGGTGTCTCGTGCGTTATAGGGTAGATCGGGCCACCACTCGTGTTCTGATTGTCCACTTCGCGTGACTAAGCGTGTTGACGCTTCTGAATGGAATTGCGAGCTGACCGATCCGATCAAAAGGCTCAGTTCCCCCTACCCTCCCACCTCCCCCGACAAGCAGAATGCGAATCAGACTCGTAGCCGCCGCGGCGCTGCTGCTCGCCGCGTGCACCGACGACCTGCCCCTGTCCTCACCCCTCAGTCCAGGGGGCGCGTCGCCGAGGGCGAACACGTACAGCCAGCCCGCGGACTGGCGCGGACACTGGCAGAGCACACGCGATCTATGGATCTACGACAAGGCTCCAGAGGTCGGCATCAACATCCACATGTTCGGCCAGGCGCAGCAGCGTCAGCACATGGACATGGCGGGTGCCGCGGGGATGCGCCTCGTCCGTGTCCCGATTTTCTGGGCGGAGATGGACCCGGAGGGCGACGGGATCTACGACCCGAACAAGATGGAGGCAATCGCCGACAGGGTACAATCCGCGCGGGAACGGGGGCTCGAGCTCGTGTTCTCGGTCCACGGAATGTGGTTCGACTCGGCGTCCGCGGCGAGTGGAACCCCGCTCCCCTGGCAGAGCGCCACCTCGCTCCAGGCCTTCAACCAGCATTTTTCCACTTTCCTGAGCGACATGGTCGCTGCCTTCGGAGACGTGAAATTCTGGCAGATCTGGAACGAGCAGGACCATCCCAACTGGGCCAAGCCCTGGCGCGAGTACTCGGGCAACGTCGACTCGTACCACTGGGGGGTCGGCTACGCGTCGACGCTCCGGGCCGTGTACCCGATCTTCAAGGCACAAGGCAAGTGGGTGCTCCTCGGTGGCCTGGAGGGGCCCAACCTGCGTTTCGTGGAGGGGATGTACGCTGGGTTCGAGGCCACCGGGGGGAAGCCGTACCCGCTCGACATCATGGCGATGCATGCATACGGCGCGAATCCCTACGACCAGTGGGGACCGTTCACCATTGTGCACACGCTCACCCCCGTAATGAACGCATACGGGGACATCAACCGCCCGATCTGGGTCACGGAGACGGGAACGTCCGGCGATTGGTACATGAGGGCGTACGGCGCTCCGGGGGGCAGCTCGGACGACATGGCGAACGCGTTCGACCAGCACCAGCGCGGCTACTACGAAGCGCTGGTGAATGGGTTCCACGGTACGCCCATCACCAAGGTGCTCCCCTACAACATGATCACGGGAGGCGGCGAGCCTGCCGTGACCTTCCCAGACGGGCGCGACGTGAAGGACTACAACCTGTCGCTTACGAGGTTCACGAACCCGTCGATCCCCCGGCTCGCGTGGCAGTGGCTGCATGGCCGGGGCGCGACCACCCGCTCCGCATGGGACCGGCCCGCGGCCACGGGAGACTTCCGGGTCACGACGGTCGGGATGATCCCGTCGACCCAGCCGTTCCTCTACCTGGACGACGGATCGCTGGCGGTCAAGAACGTAACGGTAAACACGCTCACTCCAACGAGTGTGCCGTTCATGTTGCCGTTGGGGTACCAGGCGAGCATCAGCGGGATAGGCCCTACAGGCACGGTCTACAACAACCAGGTGGCGGGGTACGACACGCAGGAAAAGTACATGAACCGCCTCCGCGTGCAGCCGCTCGACGTTCCGACCATCGCCTGCTACCAGGTTCACCAGTCCAACGTCGGAGATCAGCCGGTGGTATGCTCCCACTGGCCCGATCCGTGGACGGGAAATGAGAAACAGCGCGTGGAACAGATCCGCATCACGGTCGACAACCCGGTCTGGTCCATCTGCTACCAGGTCTACGCCTGGAACCACGGATGGACCCCTTGGGCGTGCAACGGCGACTGGGCCGGCAGCCGCGGCCTCTCACGCGGCATCGGGGCTATGCGCGTCCGCATGCACCGCAACTAGCCGGCGCCAGTCCGGCAGAACGGGGGGCGCATCCACGGTGTGGGTGCGCCCCCCGTTCACGCGTCCGGCGGCGTGGGCATGGTGGGGAGAGCGGGAATCGAGGTGGGGTAGGTGCGGGCAGACACGCAGGTACAAGCAGGTCTACCCCTACCGATTTGGGTGCGGCGGGCGGCGGTCGCGGTGGGGGCAAGGGCGGGCGCGATGAATCGCGCCCCTACCGTATCGGTTGGTCGGTCGGGAGGCCGGAGCGGCGCCGCGCCCCTGCGAGCGGCCGCGTTTCGCGGGGCCGGCGCCGCGCGGGAATGGCCGCGATCTCCCCCCTCGCCCAGCAGTTTGGGAGAGGGGGGCTTGGGGGGGGTGAGGGCCCGCCGCTCGGGCAGACGCACGCGTACGCCCCTCCCCCAGGTTGTTTTGGGGGAGGGACCGCGAGGTGACGAGCGGGGGAGGGGGCCTTTCGGGCCTACTCCCGCAGCCGCTCCTCCAGCTCCCCATCTGGCGAGACGAACACCGTTTTCGCCTGCTGGATGGTGACTCGGCCGGGAGGGGCGCCGCGCGGCTTGCGCACGTAGCGGCGGCGCGTCCAGTCCACGGCGACGGTGCCGGAGGAGCGGGCCTTGCTGTGCCAGGCGGCCAGCGTCGCCGCCTCCTCCAGGTCGCGGGCGGGGGGGGCGCCCTCCTCCTGCCAGCGCAGCACCACGTGCGAGCCGGGGACGGAGCGCGCGTGCAGCCACACGTCGCCCGGCGAGGCGTGGTGGAAGGTGAGGCGGTCGTTGTCCTCGCGCGTGCGCCCCACGCGCACCTCCAGCCCGCCCGAGGTGCGGTAGACGCGGTACGGCTTGCGGTCGCGCATCTGCGCCGGACTCTTCGCCTCTTTCGACTCGGCGCGGCGCAGGGCGGCTTCCATCCAGGCGGGCGGCTCGCCGGCCTCGGCGGCGGCGATGCCCTTCTCCCAGCGGCGCACCTCGCTCTCCGCGCGCTCGATGAGGCCGGGGATGCGCTCGGCTATGCGGTCCAGGCGGCGCGCTTCCTCGAACCAGCGGTTGGCGTTCTCGTGCGGGCGCAGCGCGGGGTCAACGGTGAGCTTGATCTTGCGGCCCTCGTGGTCGTACACGGTCACGCGCGAGGCACCGTGCTGCACCCGGTGCAGGTTGGCCAGCAGGAGCTCGCCACGCGCGCGCAGCGGCTCCGCGGCGCCCACACCCTGCAGCTCGGTGTACAGCTTGGCGGCGCGGCGGCGGACGCCCTCCAGCCGTCGGCGAGCGCGGGTGAGGAGCCGCGCGATCTCCTGCTCGCGCCCCGGCACCTCGTCCGAGGTCGCCAGCGTGGCCCAGGCGGCGAGGAGGGTGGGAAAGGGCTCCGCCGCGATCCCCTCCAGCCGGCGCGGATAGGGCTGCTTCCCCCAGCGCGCGTCCAGCAGCACCGGCTCCGTATCGCCCGCGTGGACGTGCCACCAGCGCTCGAAGGCGGGGTCCAGCGCCGCCGCGTCGTCGCTGGCAGCGGCGTCGCCCAGGATGGCGTCGGCGTTCAGGGGGCTGGCATCGGCAAACCCGCGGAGGAGCTCGCCGCGGCGCTGATCGGGGGCGACGAAGGCCAGGCGCAGGTGCCACTCCACGCGCAGGCGGTCGCGCTCCGTGGTGCGCGCGGAGAGGCGCGACTGCGGGGCCGGTGGCGCGTACTCCTCGCCCGCGTGCAGCCGCCGCCCGCCCGCCTCGCGCGAGCGCAGGACGGATACGATGCGCCGGTCCGCGCCGTCCACCAGCAGCGCGTTCCACTGGTTGGTGTGCAGCTCGAAGAAGAGGGAGCGCGCACCCCCGCGAAAGCGGTTCCCCTCCTGCAGCTCGATGCGCAGGAGCCGCTCGTCCGGCGCGGCGGCCACGCGTACGATGCGCGCCTCGGGGGCGTGCCCCTCCAGCCCCTCGGGGCGCGGGACGATGCGCACCCAGCCGCGCGTGGGGTGCAGGTCCAGGCGCAGCGCCTCTCCGCCATCCAGAAGGAGGAGGGCGGAGAGGTCCCTGTCGAAGACCGGCGCGGGGTGGGCCGCACGCCCCTGCAGCAGGGCGTCCAGCTCCGCCGCGAGGGCGCGGACGAGCGGCGGATCGAAGCGGATGGCGTTTGACACCCCCGGAAGATCCGGCTAGCTTCCCGCCACGTCAACCCGCTGTTTTTGGACCGCATTTCGGCCCGGCGGCGCCTAGCGATGGCTGGGCCGGGGAGAAAGGTGCACATGTCCACGCAAAGCGGGAACGGCGTTCGGAAGGTCTCCGTGCGGGACCTCCGCGAGATGAAGCGCCGCGGCGACAAGATCGCCGTGCTCACCGCGTACGACTTCCTCTTCGCCCGGGTGGTGGATCGCGCGGGCGTGGAGGTCGTGCTGGTGGGGGATTCGCTGGGGCAGGTGGTGCTCGGGCTGGACAGCACCCTCCCGGTGACGCTGGACGACATGATCCACCACGCGCGCGCCGTGCGCCGCGGGGTGGAGCGCGCGCTGCTGGTGGTGGACCTCCCCTTCCTCACCTACCACGTCTCGCGCGAGGACACGCTGCGCAACGCGGGGCGGGTGATGCGCGAGACGGAGGCCAACGCCGTCAAGCTGGAGGGCGGCTCGCCCGAGACGGCGGCGATGGTGCGCGCGCTGGTGGATGCCGGGATCCCCGTGATGGGGCACCTGGGCTTCACCCCGCAGTCGGTGAACGTCACCGGCGTGCGCGTGCAGGGAAAGGGCGACGAGGCGCGCGAGCGCATGCTGGCCGACGCGCGCCGCCTGGAAGAGGCCGGCGCGTTCTCCGTCGTTCTGGAGTTGGTGCCGCGCGCCGTCGCGGAGGCGATCACGGCGGAGCTCAGCATCCCCACCATCGGCATCGGCGCCGGCGTGGGGTGCGACGGCCAGGTGCTGGTGCTGCACGACATGCTGGGGATCAACACGGAGTTCCAGCCCCGGTTCCTGCGCCGCTTCGCCGAGATCGGCGACGCCGCGGCGGCCGGGGTCGATGCGTTCGTCAGGGCGGTGAAGGGGGGCGAGTATCCCGCCGCGGAGCACACCTTCGAATGACGGCGACGCTGACCGTGGCCCGCACCGTGGCCGAGGTGCGCGAAGCCGTCCGCGAGGCGCGCGCGGCGGGGAAGACCGTCGCGCTCGTCCCCACCATGGGCTACCTGCACGAGGGGCACCTCTCGCTGCTGGACGAGGCGAGCGCGCGGGCGGACGTGGTGATGATGTCCATCTTCGTGAATCCCTTGCAGTTCGGGCCCGCCGAGGACCTGGACCGCTACCCGCGCGACCTGGATCGCGACCTGGCGCTGGCCGCCACGCGCGGAACGGAGCTCGTCTTCGCGCCGTCCGCCGCGGAGATGTACCCGCACGGCGAGCCCGCGGTGCAGGTGGTGCCGGGGCGGCTGGCCGAGCGGCTGTGCGGCGGGTCGCGGCCGGGGCACTTCGGCGGGGTGCTCACCGTGGTGGCCAAGCTGTTCGGCATCTTCCAGCCGGACGTGGCCGTCTTTGGGCAAAAGGATCTGCAGCAGGCCACCCTCATCCGCCGCATGGTGGACGACCTGGACATCCCGGTGCGGGTGGAGGTGGCCCCCATCGTCCGCGAGCCGGACGGCTTGGCGATGAGCTCGCGGAACGTGTATCTTTCCCCACCCGAGAGGGAGAGCGCGCTGGCGCTCTCGCGCGGGCTGGGGCGGGCCCGCGCGCTGTGGGACGCGGGGGAGGCGGACGCGGCCACGCTGCGCGCCGCCCTTTGGAAGGAGATGGCGGTGCCGGGCGTCGAACCCGAGTACGCGGAGGTGGTCGATCCGCGCACGCTGGAGGGGGTGGAGAGGGCGGTGCCGGGCACGGTGATGGCCGTGGCGGCCCGCGTGGGCAGGACGCGGCTGATCGACAACGCGATCCTGCCGTGAAGGGTCACTCGGCGAACAGGGGGATGGCCCTATGCTGCGCACCATGTGCAAGTCCAAGATCCACCGGGCGACCGTCACCGGCGCGGATCTCAACTACGTGGGGTCGATCACCATCGATCCCGTACTGATGGAAGCCGCGGACCTGCTGGAGTACGAGCAGGTCTCGGTGGTCAACGTCAACAACGGCGCCCGCTTCGAGACGTACGTCATCCCGGGCGTCGAGGGCGAGGGCGAGATCTGCCTGAACGGCGCCGCCGCGCGCCTGGTGCACCCGGGCGACAAGGTGATCGTCATCTCCTACGCGCAGTACGACGAGGCCGAGATGGCGCGCTACCGCCCGCGGTTCATCTTCGTGGACGAGCAGAACCGCATCTCGCGCGACGCGCTGCGGGCCCTGCCGTCCTGAGCGCCATGGGCCCCTGGACCGGCGTCGTGCTGCCGCTGACGGAGCCGGGGTCCGACGACCTGAACTCCAGCCTCCCCGCGCACCTGCACCCGGTGGCGGGGAGGCCGCTCGTTTGGCACACCGTGCGCGCCGTGGCGTCACTGGTTCCCGCCCCCGAGTGCGTGATGGTGGTGATGGACCCCGAAGCATCGTCGGCCGACCTCTTCGCGGACCTCCCCGGCCGCGTGGAGGTGATCGCCCCCGGCCAGGAGACGCCCTGGCAGGGGCGCACGCTGCGGGTGCACGCCGCCGCCCCCTGCGCCGGCCCCGCCTTCCAGCGCCTGCTGGACGAGGGGGTCGCCGCCTGCGCGGTGGATGAGGCCGGCCGCCCCGTCGCGTTCTTCGACGACGGCGAGGGCACCGGCGCCGGCGACCGCCATGACCCCGACGCAGCGTTCGTCACCACCCGCGCGGACCTGGCGCGCGCCGGCGCCGTAATCCGCGACCGGCTGGTGCTGAAGCTGATGGAGGGCGGCGTCACCTTTCTCCTCCCGCAGTCCGTACTGGTGGACGTGGACGTGGGGATCGGGCGCGACACCATCATCTACCCGGGCGTGGTGCTGGAGGGTCGCACCACCATCGGCGCCGAGACGGTGGTGGGGCCGTGCTGCCGCATCGTGAACAGCTGGGTGGGGAGCGGGGTCGAGCTGAAGGGCTTCAACTACCTGTCGAACACCTCCATCCGCAACCGTGCCATCCTGGAGCCGCATGTCCGCCGCGGGTTCGACTGACGCCCCCCTCTCGCCCCTCGTGGAGGCCGCCGCCCGCGGCGAGCTCCCGGAGTGGGCGCGCGCGGGGAAGAAGCGGCGCGCCCACATGGAGCGGGTCGCCGCCCTGATGCGCCAGTGGGCCGTCGCGCTCGCCCTCCCCGAGCGCGACGTGAAGCGCTGGACGGCCACCGGGTGGCTCCACGACGTCCTGCGCGAGGCCGATCCGGAAGATCTGCGTCCCGAGGTGCCGCTCCTCTTCCGCCCGCTGCCGGGCAAGCTGCTGCACGGCCCGGCCGCCGCGGTGCGCCTCAAAGACGACCTGGACCCGGAGATGTGCGAGGCGATCCGCTTCCACACGCTGGGCTCGCCGCGCTTCGGCAGGCTGGGGCGGGCGCTGTACCTGGCGGACTTCCTGGAGCCGGGCCGCACCTTCGACCCGGAGTACACCGAGTCGCTGCGCGCGCGGATGCCCGGCGACATGGACGCCATCTTTCGCGAAGTGGTGCGCCTCCGCTGGACGCACATCACGGGAAAAGGCGGCACCGCCCACCCGGAAACGCAGGCCCTGTATGAGCAGGTCGAAAGCGAAGCGTAAGCCGGCGGGCGGCCGGCTCCAGACGTTCGGAATTTTCGCGACGCTCGTGCTGGTCGCGGTGCTCATCGGCTCGCTCGTCGCGGGGGTGATGAAAGGCCGCTCACGTGCAGCCCTCCCCACCGCCGTCGCCGATTCCCCCGCCGCCGCGACCGCCGCGGACGCGGTGCCGGCGGGGCGCGTGCGCGTGCAGGTGCTCAACGCATCCGGCCGCCCCGGCCTGGCGCGCGAAGCCACCCGCGTCCTGCGCGACCGCGGCTTCGACGTCAAGGAGTTCGGCAACGGCCAGGGCTTCCCGCCCGACTCCTCCGTCGTCCTGGACCGCGTGGGCAGGATCGAGGTCGCTCGCCAGGTGGCCGACGCCGTGGGCATTCGCCGCGTCACCGTCCGCCCCGACTCCAACCTCTATCTCGATGCCACCGTGGTGCTCGGCAGGGACTGGCGCGCGCCCAAAGCTCCCGGATCTCACACAGAGACACAGAGGAACTGAGAGGAAACGGAGAGAAAAACTTCTTGTTGTTTCCTCTCGCCGTCTTCTCTGTGGCTCTGTGGTGCGCCGTGCAAAGGCGGCGTGTTCTTGCGGGTGAAAGTCCCGCCGGAGGAGTTGACGGTACACCTCCGTAGCTACGGGCGGGTGGCGACCGGCGACGGGAGACACCGAGCCGTCCGGACAACGG
>DASVQP010000100.1 GCA_036389135.1 Longimicrobium sp. | reverse complement strand
GGCCTTGTCGATGTTGTCGAAGCTGACGAAGTCCGCCAGCCCCTGCGCCGCCTGGATGCGCGTGATCGCCGCCGTGAGCGTCGTCTTGCCGTGGTCCACGTGCCCGATCGTGCCGACGTTCACGTGCGGCTTGTTGCGCTCAAACTTGGCCTTGGCCATTGGTTTGAATCCTGGTACCTGATGAATTTTTGATGGCTGATTGGATTCCGCTCCTCGTGGGAGCTGGCGAACCGCCTCAGCCGCGAACCTTTTTTCCGCACGGCCCCTAAGAACAGCAAACCTCGCCGCGTCACTTGCTGCGGCAAGGTGTCCGGGTGCCGGCTTCCTCGTCCCGCCATTCCACCCGCACAAATCGCGAGCCGGAGCGGGACAAGACGAGAAGAATAGCGCCAAAACCCCAAACCGTCAAGTGCTGGCAGACATCGCAAACAGCAGTTTCACACAGAGATGCAGAGGGGCACTGAAAGGCACGGAGAAAAAACAATGGATATTTCTTTTTCTTCTTGCCGTCTTCTCTGTGGCTCTGTGTGAAGCGCGGTAAAAAGGGCGGCCCTCGTTTGGAGGGCCGCCCTTTTCGCGAGACTGGCGAGGCTTAGCCGCGGACCTTGGCGACGATCTCCTCGGCGCGGGCCTTGGGGACCTCCTCGTACTGCGAGAACTGCATGGAGTACACGGCACGCCCCTGCGACATGGAGCGCAGGTTGGTGGAGTAGCCGAACATCTCCGAGAGCGGCACCATCGCGTTGATCACCTGCGCCTCGCCGCGCTGGTCCATCCCCTGGATCTTGCCGCGGCGGGCGGAAAGGTCGCCGATCACGTCGCCCATGTAGTCCGACGGGGTCACCACTTCCACGCTCATCACCGGCTCAAGGAGCACCGGGCCGGCCTTGCGTGCCGCCTCCTTGAACGCCATGGAGCCGGCGATCTTGAAGGCGATTTCCGACGAGTCCACGTCGTGGTACGAGCCGAACACCAGCTCAACCTTGACGTCCACCATCGGGTAGCCGGCGAGCACGCCGGTGTCCATCGCCTCGCGCAGCCCCTGCTCGCTGGGCTTGATGAACTCGCGGGGGATCACGCCGCCCACGATCTTGTCTTCGAAGACGAAGCCCTGGCCCGGCTCGGCCGGCATCATGTTGATGACCACGTGGCCGTACTGGCCCGAGCCACCCGTCTGCCGAACGAACTTGCCCTCGACCTTCTCCACCCGCTTGCGGATCGTCTCGCGGTAGGCCACCTGCGGGCGGCCCACGTTGGCCTCCACCTTGAACTCGCGGAGCATGCGGTCCACCAGGATCTCCAGGTGGAGCTCGCCCATCCCGGAGATGATGGTCTGCCCGGTCTCGACGTCCGTGTGCACCTTGAAGGTGGGGTCCTCGTCCGCCAGGCGGCGAAGCGCCTCACCCATCTTGTCCTGGTCGACCTTGGTCTTCGGCTCGATGGCCACCGAGATCACCGGGGTCGGGAAGGTCATCGACTCCAGCACCACCGCGTGCTCCGGGTCGCACAGCGTGTTTCCCGTGGTGGTGTCCTTGAGCCCGATGGCGGCGGCGATGTCGCCGGCGCGCACCTCGGGGATCTCCTCGCGCTTGTTGGCGTGCATCTGCAGGATGCGGCCGAAGCGCTCGCGCTTCCCCTTGGTGCTGTTCAGCACGTGGGCGCCGCTGGCGATGACGCCCGAGTACACGCGGAAGAAGGTCAGCTTACCGACGAACGGGTCGGTCGCGATCTTGAACGCGAGCGCCGAGAACGGCTCCTCGTCCGAAGCGTGGCGCTCGATGGGCGCGTCGTCGTTCTCCGGGTCCGTCCCCTTGATGGCCGGGATGTCCACCGGCGCCGGAAGGAAGTCGACCACGCAGTCCAGCAGCTGCTGCACGCCCTTGTTCTTGAACGCCGAGCCGGTGAGCACCGGCGTCATGGCGCCCGCGATGGTCGCGTTGCGGATGGCGCGGATCAGGTCCGTCTCGCTGATCTCCTCGCCTTCCAGGTAGCGGCTCATCAGGTCCTCGTCGTGCTCCACCGCGCCCTCCACCAGCGCGAAGCGGGCGGCCTCGACGGCGTCGTGCATCTCGGCGCGGACGGGGGCCTCACGCCACTCCTTCCCCTTGGTGGTGTCGTCGTACAGCAGCTCCACGCGGCGGATCACGTCGATGATCCCCACGAAGGCCTCGCCGTCGCCGATGGGGAGGTGCACCGGGTACGGCTTGGCGCCCAGCCGCTCGCGGATCATGGACACGCAGCGCTCGAAGTTGGCGCCGGTGCGGTCCATCTTGTTGACGAAGCAGATGCGCGGCACGCCGTACTTGTCCGCCTGGCGCCACACCGTCTCCGACTGCGGCTCCACGCCGGCCACCGCGTCGAACACGCAGACGGCGCCGTCGAGCACGCGGAGCGAGCGCTCCACCTCCACGGTGAAGTCCACGTGCCCCGGGGTGTCGATGATGTTGATGCGGTACGTGTTGCCGAAGCGCTCCCACTGGCACGTCGTTGCGGCCGACGTGATGGTGATGCCGCGCTCCTGCTCCTGCTCCATCCAGTCCATGGTGGCCGCACCCTCGTGCACCTCGCCGATCTTGTGCGTGCGGCCCGTGTAGTACAGGATGCGCTCGGTCGTGGTGGTCTTGCCGGCATCGATGTGGGCCATGATGCCGATGTTGCGATATTTGTCCAGCGTCGTGGTGCGGGCCATGATTCGTTTTATCCAGTTACGCAGAAGCGCGGGGCGCGGGAGCGGAGCGTTCCGCCCACCGCGCCGCCGCGGGTTCTGACACCGTTTTGGTTGACCAGCGGTTGGCTACCAGCGGTAGTGCGCGAACGCCTTGTTCGCATCCGCCATGCGGTGCGTGTCGTCCTTCTTCTTGATGGTCGCGCCCTCGTTGCGGGACGCGGCCAGAAGCTCGGCGGCAAGGCGGTCGGCCATCGTCTTCTCGCCGCGGGCGCGGGCATAGCCCACCAGCCAGCGCATGGCGAGGGCGGTGCGCCGCTCCGGACGCACCTCCACCGGCACCTGGTAGGTGGCGCCGCCCACGCGGCGGCTCTTCACCTCCAGGACCGGCTTGGCGTTGTTGAGCGCGGTCTTGAAGACCGTCTCCCCCGGCTGCCCGGAGCGCTCTTCCACAACCTTCATGGCGTCGTAGAAGATCCCCTCGGCGGTGGACTTCTTCCCGTCGCGCATCAGCGTGTTGACGAACTTCGTTACCGAGTCGCTCCCGTAGACCGGATCCGGGATGATCGGGCGCTTTACAGCGCGGTTTCTGCGGCTCATTAGCGCTTCCCTCCCTTACCCTTGACCGGTGCGCCCTTCCCCGCGGCGGCGCCCGCCTTGGGCTTCTTGGCGCCGTACTTGGAACGGCCCTGGCGGCGGTCGTTGACGCCGGAAGCGTCGAGCGTGCCGCGGATGATGTGGTAGCGGACGCCCGGCAGGTCCTTCACCCGGCCGCCGCGGATGAGCACGATGCTGTGCTCCTGCAGGTTGTGCCCCTCGCCCGGGATGTACGCCGTCACTTCGAAGCCGTTCGTCAGCCGGACGCGCGCGACCTTCCGGAGGGCCGAGTTGGGCTTCTTCGGGGTCGTGGTGTACACGCGCGTGCAGACCCCGCGCTTCTGCGGGTTGTTCCGCATCGCGGGCGACTTGCTCTTGTTGACGAGCGTCTGGCGCCCCTTGCGGACCAGCTGATTGATCGTCGGCATACTTGAATGCGAAGGTAGACGAAAACGCAAAAACACTGGCGAAGGCCGCTGGCCCCGCCGCCGCGAACCAAAAAGTTGCGCGACAGACTGGAAAACTTAGGGCAGACACCAGCTCCTGTCAACCCGGGACCAGCGCACGGATCTGTGGCAGGGCGTGATTCATCACGCCCGCCCTCTCCCCCTCCCCGACCCGCGCCTTCCGCACCGACCCGTAGGGGCAGGGCCACGTATCTGCCCGTGCCTCGTGCATGGGCTGCAGCCTGCGGGGGCTGGCCGGGGCCTGCCGGGGACCATTGCCCCGGCGAGTGAACTCGCGGCAACAACAGCACAAAGTCCGCCTGCGCGGACTCGGGGGCGGAATTCGCGCGGGCGGCAGTCATCCGGACCCGCACGGTTAAGCCGGTGGCGGAGCGGGATCGGACACGGGCAGCCACGTGGGCGGCCTCTACGGGGTCGGCATGCGCGGCAGGCGACGGGGCGGGGCCGGGAATCTGCGTGCACGGCAGGCGGCGGTGCGGGGCCGGACGCGACGCGAAGATGCACGCGTACGCCCCTCCCCCAGGTAGTTATTGGGGGAGGGGCCGCGAGGTGACGAGCGGGGGAGGGGGCCTTCCGCCTACCGCCCCAACCAGTACGTCGCCTTCACCACGAACACGTTGCTCGCGGGGGCGCGGAACACCTCGCCGGCGTCGCGGCCGAAGTCGAGATCGCCCACCGCGTCGAAGCCGTCGCGCTGCTGCTGCCACACGAAGAACAGGGCGGAGCCGGGACGGTACTCCCAGCGCAGCACCGCGTTGCCGCGCAGCGAGCGGGAGTTGAAGTCGCGCTCGCCAAAGGAGAAGCAGCCGCCCGCGCCCGCGCCGTCCGGATCCACCAGGTAGTTGGTGCCGTCGCCCAGCGGATTGGCGCAGCTCCCACCGCGGGAGATGGTGCCCTGGTCACGGCCGTACACGCCGAAGTCGTAGCTGCCGGGGCGCTGGAGCTCTTTGAACTCCGTGTAGTCGCCCACCGCCACAAAGGGCTGCGCGAATAGCTGCAGCGAGAGGCGCGAGGTAAAGGTCCAGTCCAGCCGCGTCTCCATCGACACCGTGGTCTGGTCCAGGTCCGCGAAGACGTAGCGGCGCCCGAACGTCTCGGTGGCGAGCGCGTCGTCTACCGTGCGGACGTACTGCGCGGTACCGAATTCGTTTTCGATGTTCGGGCTCAGGCGCAGCCGGATGGCGCTCGACGGACGGTAGCTCATCGACACCCCCGCCCAGCGCGAGCTGCCGCCCGCGTCGCGGCGCACGTAGCCGGTGTTCGCGCCGAAGGAGACGCGCTTGCGCGGGTCGGTCTCCACCCAGCCGGAGACCTCGCGGCGGCCCGGGGTGCGCGAGAGGGGGCCGCCGCGCGTCAGGCGGTCGTCGGCGGTCCAGGGACGGTAGCCCAGGTTGGCCCCCGCGCTCCAGAAGTTCTTGAAGGTGCCGTTGGCGCCCACCGCGCCGCCGTTCAGGATCACGTCGCCGCCGAAGTTCCAGGCGTGGAACGTGTAGCCGAAGTACGAGTGGTCGCGGAAGATCCCCTTCGCCTCGTTGACGCGGCGGCCGAGGAAGGTGGTGAAGGAGCGGTAGTCCGTGCGCCCCTGGAAGCCGAGGTCGTTCACCTCGAAGCCGGGGCTCATCTCCTTCACGTCCAGCGACAGGTCCCAGTTGCCGCTCCGCTGGATGGCGGCCTCGGCGATGTGGCCCGTGAGCGAGGTGCGCGTGGGGTCTAGCGCCAGGTAGTCGGCGTCCGGGCGGTCGTAGTAGCGGGCGCTGGAGCGCTGCGCCGCCTCGATCACGTCCCGGCTTCCCGCCACGCTCGTGGCGGCCACGTAGCCGGAGACCTTCCACAGCCGGTTGGACCAGCTGTGCTCCCCGTCCACGCCGCCGAAGAAGGCCTGCGAGCGAAGGAGCGGATCGAAGGCGTCGTCGCTCATGTCGCGGTGCGTGGCCGTCGCCATGCCGCCCACGACGGTGCGGCCTCCGCGCATCTCGCGCCGCACGCGGCTGACGAAGTAGTTGGTCAGCGGCTCCACCGTGGCGCTCTCCCGCTCGCCGCCCTCGGTGACGAAGCGCGCCTTCTCGGCGGCGGTCACGGCGTCCATGATCCCCAGCGTCCAGGGACCCACTTTGCCGCTCACCTTGCCCGCGCCCAGGATGGTGGACTGGCTGGGTACGTCGGTGAAGCGGATCTCGCTGCCGGAGAGTTGGCGCTGCGGCGTGCGGCCGATGCGGCGCGAATAGAAGTACTGCTGGAAGCCGTAGTTGTTGAAGGTGCCCACCTGCCCGAAGCGGAAGACGTCGCTCCCCTCGATGAAGAAGGGGCGCTTCTCCGGGAAGAACGTCTCGAACGCGCTCAGGTTCACCACCGCCGGGTCTACTTCCACCTGCCCGAAGTCAGGGTTGACGGTGCCGGTGAGGGTGAGGCCGGAGGTGATCCCCAGCTTGAAGTCCGCGCCCGCCGAGAGGCCCACGTCGTTGGACGAGTAGAACGGGTTCTCGGTGTCGCCGGGCTCGCGGGTGAGGCGGTTGCTGACGTACGGCAGCAGCTCCATGCGGCGCACGGGACGAATGCCGGTGAGCCCCGTGACGTCGCCGAAGCGCGAGACGAAGCCCGCGTCCGTGCGCGTCCAGGGGGACCAGGAGTCTCGCTCGTCGCGGCGCGCGATGTCGCGCTGCAGCTGCAGCCCCCACACCCGGCCGCCCGCCGGCTCCGAGCCGCTGAAGCGGATCTGCGAGAGCGGGATGCGGAACTCGGCCGTCCACCCCAGCGAGTCCACGCGCGCGGCGGACTGCCAGACGGCGTCCCAGTCCAGGTCCTCGCCCGTGTCGTTGGAGTGGAATACGTCCTTTTGCACGCCGCGCGGGTTCAGCGAGAAGCGGAAGCCGGTGCGGCGGTCGTGGTACGAGTCGATGGCGACGTGCACCCAGTCCGAGTAGATCCCGCTCGCGTCGCGCCGGGCGAGCTGCGCGGCAATGGAGTCGGGGCGCGAGTCGTACATCCGCATCGCCACGTAGATGGCATCGTCGGAGTACAGCACCCGCGCCTCGGTGCGCTCCGTGGGCGCGGCGCCCGCCTTGGGGTACGACTGGGTGAAGTTTGCCGCCGTCTCGGCGGCGGCCCAGGCGGCCTCGTCCAGCCGTCCGTCGATGTCGATGCTGCCGGTGACACGGGCCGCCCGCAGCGTGCGAACCGCGTTGGCGCGCGTGCTGTCGGCGGGGGTCTGCGCGGGGGCCGGTTGCGCCAGGAGGGCGGCGGCGCAGAGCAGGATCAGACGGCGGTGCATGCTTCGGCCTTTCGGAGGTGGTGAGTGGGGCTCGGCGGAGGTACGAAGCTCTTCGCTCCGGGTTTCATCCTTCCGCTAATTTCCTAGCACATGGCCTCGTACAGAGAGACACAGAGGTTAGAGCGAGCGAAGGAGGAAAACGTTGTAATCCTCAGTCTACTTCGCTGTTTCCTCTGTGTCTCCATGTGAGGATGTTGTTTCACGGTTTGTTAATCGGACCGCCGATCAACGCACCGGCAGCCAGTAAGTGACTTTTAGAGCGAGAATGTTATCACCCGCCGTGTTGAGCGTTTCCAGCAGGTCGCTGGGGCCCACGATGCTCCCCTCCCGCTCGCGCGCGAAGCGGTCCTGCTGCCAGACCGCGAAGAGGGTGCTTCCCGGCCGCCACTCCCAGCGCAGCACCGCGTTGCTGCGAAAGGAGCGCACGTTGAAGTCGCGCGGCGCGATGGTGAAGGTGGAGGTGCCTTCGGTTACCCGCAGCGTGCCGTCTTCCAGCGTATCTACCCGCGTGCCGTCCGTGCCGTACCGGCGCAGCTCGCGGCTGCGCGGTGTGGGGAGCTCGCCGAAGTTGCGGTAGCTCCCGCTGGCGGCAAAGGGCTCCGCGTATCCCTCCAGGGACAGGTCAGGCGTGAACGAGTACGTCAGCCGCAACTGCGTGGTGAAGGTGCTCCGGTCGATGGTGGAGAAGACGTACCGCCTGCCGTACGTCGCGTCGCCGCCGCCGGTGCGGGTGGTGATGTACTGGCGCGGGTTCGTCGTCCGCAGGTAGTTGGGCGTCATCGAGAAGCGCCAGCGCGGGCTGGGGCGCATCGAGTAGGTGGAGAGGAGGCGGTAGGTGCGCTCTCCCAGCTCGCTCTCGCCGTAGTAGATGCGACCGCGGAGGCCGGTGCGCGACGCGGAGCTGTTGTACACGTCCACGATGGTGACCCACGCCTGCCCCGTGCCCATCAGCGGTCCGCCGCGCGTGAGATCGTCGCTCTGCGAGCGGAGGTCCACCCACCCGGTGAGCAGCGTCTCCCAGTAGTTCTTGAAGGTCAGCCGCGTGTCCGTGCGCAGCGCCGTGAAGTTCCTCACGCCGCCGAAGTTCCACAGGTTCTCCGTGGAGAGCGAGATGGAGTAGCCGCGGAGGTACGGGCCCGGCTTGGTTTCGCGGTAGCGGACGCGCGCGTAGCCGAAGACGTCGTCCGCCGTGCCCTGCGCGCCGGCGTCGTTGACCTCGAAGCCGGGGGAGGTGGCGCTCAGCGAGCCGTCCCAGAGCCAGTGGCGGCCGCTGTTGCGCGCCACGCCCACCGAGCCCGTCCACCCGGCGAGGGCGGTGCGCAGCGGGTCCAGGCGCACGTAGTCCGCGTCCGGCCGGGCGAAGTAGCGCGCGCTGGAGAGCTGCGTGCCCAGGAGTGCCGCGGAGTCGCCGGACACGTGGCTGAAGCCCAGGTAGCCGTTCAGGGAGTACTCGCCGCCTTTGAAGCGCAGGTTCCAGTCGGCGCCGCCCGCGAACGCCTGCCGGTGGAGGAGCTCCGCCAGCGGGCTTTCCGAGTCCAGCGCGCGCCCGACGCCGGTGAAGCTGACGCCCGCGGTGGACTGCGCCTTTCCGAACTGCCGCTGCACGCGCGCCACTCCGAACGCCGTGGTCGGGGCGACGGAGACACGCTGGAACTCGCCGCCTTCGGTGGTGAAGGTGCGCGCGTGCTCCCGGCCCGTGACCGCCGCCAGCACGCCGATGGAGGTGCCGCCGCGCAGCCGCCCCGTCAGCTTCCCCGCGCCAAGGATGGTGCTGGTGCCGGGGAAGTCCACGTAGTCGCCCGCCGCGTCCCCCGCCGGCGCCGCGCCGATGCGGCGGGAGTAGAAGTACTCCGGCCCGCGCCCCGCCAGCAGCTGGCTCCCCTCGATGAAGAAGGGGCGCCGCTCCGCGAAAAAGGTCTCGAACGCGGACAGGTTCACCTCCGCGGGATCGGCTTCCACCTGGCCGAAGTCGGGGTTGACGGTCGCCTCCAGCGTCAGCGCCGGCCCGAGCCCCATCTTGAGGTCGCCGCCCACGCGCGCTTCCAGGCTGCTGCCGTCATCGAACGGGTTTCCTTCGCCCGGGGCGGCGTGGAAGGTGCCCCCGGCGGCGACGTACGGCATCAGCTCCACGCGGCGCGAGGGGCGCACCCCCTCGATCCCCACCAGGTCGCCGAAACGCGAAGCCCACGCCCGCTCCTGGCTGGGGATGGGGATCCAGAACACATCCTCCTTGGTGGCCGGGTTCCAGCGGTCCAGGTTCAGCCCCCAGCGCTGCACCGACCCCGCGGTGAAGCGAAGCTGGCTGAAGGGGATGCGCATCTCCGCCGTCCACCCCAGCGAGTCGCGGGCGACGCGGGCCGTCCACACGGGATCGAACGAGGCGTCCGTGTCGTTCTCGTCGTCGGTGGGATGGTACCAGTCGATGCGCGTGCCGGCCGCCGTGACGCCGAAGCTGTACGCGGTGCGCCGGTCCAGGTACGTGTCCAGCGAGATCCACAGGTGCTCGGCCTGGTTGCCGTCGTCGCGGCGGCTGACCGGGGCCTGGATGGAGCGCGGATCGCTCTTGTGCATCCGCGCGCCCACGTAGAGCGCCTCCGCGTCGTACACGAACCTCACCTCGGTGCGCTCCGTGGGCTCGGCGCCCTCCTTTGGCTGCTTCTGCACGAAGTCGCTGAGGACCGGCGCCAGCGCCCACGCCGCGTCATCCAGCCGGCCGTCGAGCACCGGCGAGGCGCCGTTGACGCGCACCGCACGCGCCTCCTTGCGCCCCACGCGTGCGCTGTCCGCCGGCGTCTGCGCGAGGGCGGGCGCCGCCAGCGCCAGCCCGCAGACGAGAGGGGCGAGACGGAAGATCATCGGCCGCTCCGGGCCAGGTGGCGAAGGACCATCGAGCGCTCCACGTCGGACCTGATGGTGCGCGTGACGTCCATGAACGCGCGGGAGACGTCGTCATCCTCCAGCCGCGCGACGGGCACCCGCATCAGCACGAGCCGCTTCTCCACGTCCGAATCGATCCGCTGCGTGGAGCGCAGCGCGCCCAGGAGCACCGCGCGCGACGGCGTCTCGCGGGTGACGAGCGACGAGAGGACGAGCCGTCGCTCCACGTCGGACTCCATCCCGTCGAGCGCGGCGAAGAAGGCCTGCCGCGCGGCCGCGTCGTCCAGCGTGTGGCCGGCGGCGACCCGGCTCAGCACCAGGCGCGTCTCCACGTCGGAATCGATCGTCCCCGTCGCCTCCAGGAGCGAGGCCAGCCGCCCGCCGCGCGCCGCGCCCATCGCCCCGGTCAGCACCAGCCGCTTCTCCACGTCGGAGCGGATGCGGCCGACCTCGCGCAGGGTGCGCGCGTACTCGTCGTCGCGCATCGGGTCGCCGCGGAAGAGGGCGCCGAAGTACTGCCGCCGGCCCACGTCGCTGCGGATGCGCCCGATCTCCTCCAGCACGCCGCCCACGCCGCGCCGCGCCCGGATGCGCTGTACCCGCCGTTCCGCGCCCAGCCCGCCCTCGCGCGCCGCGTGGCCAAGCGTGCGGCGGACCCACGCCTGCCCCTCGGCGTCCATCGCGCGCTCCCGCCCGTCGACGAAGTACAGAACGCGCACGCCGCTTCCCTCGGGACGGAACTCCGCGCGCCGCCCGGGCCCGCGCCCTTCTTCCTCCACCACCAGCCGCCCGCCGGAGGGTAGCGACTCCACCCAGTCGCCCTCGTCGTTGAGCTCCACATCCCCCGTCGCGCGGATCTCCAGGCGGTGGCCGTTGTCGACGGAGGTGTGCGTCCAGTTGCTGTTGTTCACGCGCACGTCGCGCTGCTGCGCGGCGCCGGGCGTGGCGAGAAGGGCCAGCAGCAGCGCGCCGCAGCTCAGGTATGATGTGGTTCGGGGCATCGTTTCCTCCGGTTTGGGGCGGATCAAGTGGTGAAATTTCAGCACTTGGGGTCGTACATCGCTGCTCGTATCCGTCATCAAGGGGCCCGCTCGTCGCGCCGTCCACTTGCCTCGCCGGCTAGATCCTTCGCTCCCCGCAGGAGTCCGGCGGGACGGGACGGCGTCCGCGGGGCGGCTTTCTCAGGATGACAATCCGTTTTTTGTCATCCTGAGCGACGCGCTTCACCGTCCTCTCCCGTTCTCCACCCTTTGCCGCGGAGCGAAGGATCTACTGCGCGCTCCGAGGGGTTCGCACGTCGCTCTACCGCGCGCGGGTGAGGACGCCCGCGAGCCAGGTGCGGGCTTCGCTGTCGAAGGCGCGCTCGGCGCCGTTGACGCGGTAGGTACGGACCAGCCCGCCATCCGGGCCGCGGCGCACGCTCAGGCTGCGCGTGACGGACTTGCCGGTGAGCTGCGGATCCGAATCCGGATAGCCGCCGTGGAGGACGTGCTCGATCTCGAGCGCACCTCCCGCGAGCACCTCGGCCACGTCATTCCCGGCGCGGTTCAGGCGGACGTTGCGGGCGCGCAAGTTGAGCTGGTACGCGGTCCGGCCGTTGTGGTCCCCCTTCAGCTCGGTCGTGGTGTTCCACACCCCACCCGCGGAAGGCGGCACGGCGCGGGGCGCGGCCGGGGCGGCGGCGGTATTGGCCCCGGCGCGTCTCAGCAACGCGGAGAGGGCCAGCCGCCGGTCCGTCTCCGAGCCGATGGAGTTGGCGGCGGCCATGTACGCCTCGCGCACGGACCCGTCGATCGGCTGGTGCGCGGCGGCCGACGCGAGCACGATCCGCTTCTCCGTGTCGGAATCCATCTTCGACACCGTGCGGAAGATCGCCGCCATCGAGCCCGCGCTGGGGCGCAGCTTCTCCAGGACGGTGACCAGCACCAGGCGCTCGTCGGTGCACGACGAGAAGCTCTCCAGCACCGTGTGCAGCGCGGGCGGAAGCGTGCCGCCGAGCGCGCGGTGCACGACCGCCTCGCTCAGCACCAGGCGGCGCTCCGTGTCCGAAGACATGGTGCGGGTCGCCTCGATGATCGCGACCACGTGCTCGCGTCGCAGGTCGCCGCGGTTGAGCAGCTCCAGGAGCACCAGGCGGCGCTCCGTCGAAGACTCCATCCCCGCGGCCATGCGGATGATGTCGTCGTACAGGTCCACGCCGCCGGGCTGCTGGATGGCGCCGATCATCGCGCTCACCGTGGTGGCCGCTGGAAGCGCGGGCGGCGGCGACAGCTGCGAGGGCACGGACGGCTGCGAGGGAGCCGACGGCTGCGACGGAAGCGAGGGGGCCGACGGCGCGGAGCCCGTGGGCTCCGGCTGCACGGCGGGGGCGCTCGTCGTCGCGATCGGCGTGACGGGGCGCATCGCGGCCACGGGGGTGGTCGTGGTGGGCGTCTGGACCGAGCCGATGCTGCGCACCACCGGCGTCACGATGCGCGCGGAAACCCTGGCGAGCGGCTCCGTGACGGCGTTCTGCGCCGGGCTCAGCGCGGCGAGCGGGACGATGCACGCCGCGCCGGCCGCGAGCGTACCCAGCACCACGGCGCGGCCCACGCCGGTGCGCGGCACGGCGGCGTCGAGGATGGCAAGGAGGCGCCCCTCGAACTGGGAGCGGCGCGCCATCGCCAGCGCCGCGGCGGGGCCGGAAGCGTTGCCCAGCGAGCGGACGATGCAAAGCAGGTGGTCCGCGTACTCGGCCGGGCGCGCGCCAAGGGCGAGGACCGCATCGTCGCACGCCTGCTCCCGCTCCTGCCGCAGGCGGCGCGCGGCGGCCCACACCAGCGGGTTGTACCAGTGCACCGCCACCGCCAGGTGCGCGATCCACTGCGTGAGCGCGTCCCAGCGGCGGATGTGCGCCAACTCGTGCGCCAGCACCACCGTGCGCCGCTCCTCGCTCCAGTCGTCCGACTCGGCGGGGAGCAGGACCACGGGCCGCACGATCCCCCACGTCATCGGCACGGATGCGTGCTCGCCGCGCAGCAGCGTGACCATGCGCCCCAGCCGGAGGCGGCGCGCCAGCCCGTCCGTGAGCGAGGTCCAGCGCGCGTCGGCCAGCTCGGACGACCGCCGCTCCACCCACCAGATGCGCAGGACGCCGAACAGGAGCCGCATCAAAAGAAGGATGCCGCCCGCCGCCCAGATCCCCACCGCCCACATCATCCAGTCGATCCGCTTCTCCGCGGGCACGGGCGCGCTCTCGTGCGCGGGAGCCACGGCCGGCGCCTGCCGCTCGGCCACGGGCGCCTCCACCAGCGCGGGCGCGGGCACGGGTGCCGCAGGGGCGAGCTCCGCGGGCACGGGCACGATGCGCCACGCCGGGACCACGCGCTCCAGCAGCGGAAGCACGAGCACCCCCGCGAGCGCCACCGTCCACACCAGGTGGCGCGTGGCGGCGGAGGAGCGGCGGAGGAGCGTGGTGGCGCAGAGCGCCACGAGGAGCACGGCGGTGGTGCGGATCACCAGGCCCAGGATGTCGGGGAACGCGAACGGGCTCATCCTTCCACCTCCTCCCGGCGTGCGTGATCGATGAGCTTGGCGAGGCGCTCCAGCTCCGCTGCGGACGGGCGGGTGTCCTCGATCAGCGCGTTGACCACCTGCTCCGGGCTCCCGTTGAAAAAGGTGCGGAGCAGGTGCTGGAGCGCGTTGGTGCGCGCCCGGCTGCGCGGCGTGGTGGGCCGGTATACGTAGCGCTTCCCATCCATCTCGTGCGCCAGCTCGCCCTTTTCCTCCAGCAGGCGGAGCGCGGCGCGCACGGCGGAATAGGTGGGCGGATCCGGAAGGTCGTCCAGCACCTCGGCGGCCGTAGCACGCGTTCGGCGGTAGACGATGTCCATGATCTGGCGCTCGCGGCGGCTGAGTGGCGACGGTTCCATGCGGCCTGGTAGGGAAGTGCAGAAAAAACAGCACGTGCTGAATATTCAGCACGCGAGCGCGTCCGTCAAGTGTTTTGTTTTTCGGGGGAGGAGGGGGGCGGGCTTTGGATGTTTGGGGCGAGTGAACTCGCGGCAACAACAGCACAAAGTCCGCCTGCGCGGACTCGGGGTCCAATGCCGCGTTTCTGGAGCCCGCTTCGGCCGCCTTCCCGTGGTTCCAGCCGGGGGATTCAATTCATCCCCCGGCGATGCGGGGCCGGGGCCTGGTTGCAGCACCGACTCCTTGTCATCTCCCGGCGCCGGTGCCTGGTTTCCCTCCCGGCCTTGGCGCCGGTGACGTGGTGCGATAACGTTCCCGCCTTCGTGAAGACCGTCGGCGAGTGGAACCGGGAGGGGGATGATGGAGGAGCGTGCGCTGGGGAGCGGCGGGCTGCGGGTGTCCGCGCTGGGGCTGGGGTGCATGGGGATGTCGGAATTCTACGGCGAGGGCGACGAGGACGAGTCACTCGCCACCATCAGCCGCGCGCTAGATCTGGGCGTGACGCTGCTGGACACCGCGGACATCTACGGGCCCTACACCAACGAGGAGCTCGTGGGGAAGGCCATCCGCGGCAAGCGAGACCGGGTGGTGATCGCCACGAAGTTCGGCATCGTCCGTTCGGAGGACCCGGCGTTCCGCGGCATCAACGGGCGCCCGGAGTACGTGCGCAGGGCGTGCGAGGCGAGCCTCAAGCGGCTCGGCACCGACCACATCGACCTCTACTACCAGCACCGCGTGGACACCGGCGTCCCCATCGAAGAGACGGTGGGGGCGATGGCGCGGCTGGTGGACGACGGCAAGGTGCGCTTCCTGGGGCTCTCCGAGGCGGGGCCGGAGACGATCCGCCGCGCGCACGCCGAGCACCCCATCGCCGCCCTGCAGACCGAGTACTCGCTCTGGAGCCGCGAGCCGGAGGACGAGATCCTCCCAATCGTGCGCGAGCTGGGGATCGGGTTCGTGCCGTACAGCCCGCTGGGGCGCGGCTTCCTGACGGGGCGCTTCCGCACCATCGACGACCTCCCGGAGGACGACTACCGTCGCCACTCCCCGCGTTTCCAGGGGGAGAACTTCGCCAGGAACCTGGAGCTGGTGGCGCGCATCGAAGAGATCGCGCGGACCCGCGGGTGCACGCCCGCGCAGCTCGCCCTCGCATGGGTGCTGGCGCAGGGGGAGGACATGGTGCCGATCCCCGGGACGAAGCGCCGCAAGTACCTGGAGGAGAACCTGGGCGCCCTCCGCGTCGAGCTCACCCCGGACGACCTGGCGCGGATCGACGAGATGGCTCCGCAGGGAGTCGCGGCGGGGACGCGTTACCCCGAATCTGCCATGAAGGCGCTGGGCCGCTAACCGGCGAAAACAGCAGGAGGCGCGGCGCGACGAGGGCTGAAACAGAGAAAGGCATCACACAGAGAGGCCACAGAGGGAACGGCAAGCCATGGAGAACAACTTTTTTGCTTTTCTGTCGGTGCCCCTCTGCGTCTCCGTGTGATAATGGTAAACTCGTGCGTGCTGACACCCGGAGTTCCGCGTGACGACCATCCTCGTAACCGAACGCCTGTCGGTCCGCCACTTCACCGCCGACGACGCCGCGTTCATCCTGCGGCTCCTCAACGACCCATCGTTCATCGCCCACATCGGCGACCGCGGGGTGCGGACGGAGGAGGAAGCCGCGAAGTACCTGGCCCGCGGCCCCATCGCGAGCTACGCGGCCCACGGACACGGCCTGTACCTGGTGGCGCTGAAGGAGACCGGCGAGCCGGTGGGGATGTGCGGCCTCCTCCGCCGGGAGCAGTTCGATGACGCGGACATCGGCTACGCCTTCCTCCCCGAGTTCCGCGGCCGGGGCTACGCGCTCGAATCGGCCGCCGCCGTCCTCGACTACGGGCGCCGCACCTTGGGCCTCACCCGCGTTCTCGCCATCGTCTCTCCGGGCAACGCCGCCTCCGTGAAGGTCCTGCGGAAGCTGGGGTTCGAGTACGATCAGACCGTCCCGTTCGGGTCGGAGGGCGCGGATGTGGAGGTGTACGCGTCGGAGGGGTGAAGGCGTCCCTGCCCGCGCGTGCTGCGAGGGCCTGAGATAGGGCGGGCACGGGCAGCCACGTGGGGCGGCCCCTACGGATGACGGTGCGGTGGGCGAAGATTGAGGCGGGGGAAGGGTGGGCAGACACGCAGGTCTGCCCCTACCGGTGGCGGTGCAGCGGGCGAGGGTCGTGGAAGGCGAAGGGCGGGCGCGATAAATCGCGCCCCTACAGGATTGCGCACCCCGCGGAGATCCGTGCGTATGCCCCTCCCCCAGGCAGTTATTGGGGGAGGGGCCGCGAGGTGACGAGCGGGGGAGGGGGCCCGCCCCCGCTCACGAAAAAACGGCCCCGGGCATCTCTGCCCGGGGCCGCTTCCGTTCCTGCCCTGCATCCAACCCTACCCCGCGACCGTCGCCGTCTCGGCGGCGGGCGTGGGGGCGGCCGCCGGAGCGTCGCCCTCGGCACCGAATTCCACCTCCTGGTACCGGTAGATGCCGGTGCCGGCGGGGATCAGGTGGCCGATGATGATGTTCTCCTTCAGCCCCTGCAGGTTGTCCCGCGCGCCGCGGATGGCGGCGTCGGTCAGCACCCGGGTGGTCTCCTGGAAGGAGGCCGCCGAGATGAACGACTGCGTGGTCAGCGACGCCTTGGTGATCCCCAGCAGCAGCGGCTCGGAGATGGCCGGAGCCTCTCCCGCCTCCATCACCCGCTGGTTCTCGTCCAGGAACACCGTGCGGTCCACCGTCTCGCCCTCCAGGAACTCCGTGGAGCCCGGCTCGGTGATCCGCACCTTCTGGAGCATCTGGCGCACGATGACGCCGATGTGCTTGTCGTTGATCTTCACGCCCTGCAGGCGGTAAACCTCCTGCACCTCGTTGAGCAGGTACTCCTGCACGGCCCGCGGACCCTTGATCCGCAGGATGTCGTGCGGGTTCACCGGACCCTCGCTGAGGCGGTCGCCGGCGCGCACGTAGTCGCCCTCGTGCACCCGGAGGTGCTTGCCCACCGGCACCTCGTACACCCGCTCGTTCCCCGTCTCCGGGATCACGATCACCTCGCGCTTGCCGCGCTTGATGTCGCCGAAGCGCACGTTGCCGTCCACCTCGGTGATGACCGCCGGGTCCTTGGGCTTGCGCGCCTCGAACAGCTCGGCGATGCGCGGCAGGCCGCCCGTGATGTCGCGGGTCTTGTACGCCTCGCGGGCGATCTTGGCCAGCGCGGCGCCCGGGGCGATCACCTCGCCGTCGCGCACCGTGAGCTGCGCGCCCACCGGGACGATGAACTCGCGCAGCTTCACGCCGCTCTCGTCCACGATCTCAATCATCGGGTGCAGCTTCTTGCTCCGGTCCTCGATGATGACGAGCTGGCGGCGGCCGGTCGACTCGTCCAGCTCCTCGCGCACGGTCTCTTCATCGGAGATGTCGATGAAGCGCACCGTGCCGCCGAAGTCGGCCACGATCGGCTCGCTGTACGGGTCCCACGCGAAGAGCAGGTCGCCGATGGCGATCTGGTCGCCGTCGCTCACGCTGATGGTGGAGCCGTACGGCACCGCCAGGCGGCTGCGCACGGTCCCTTCCGGCGTGCGCATGATGATCTCGCCTTCGCGCGAGGTGACGATGCGGTCGCCCTGCGGCGTGGCGACCGCGGTGATGCGGTCGAACTGGGCAATGCCCTCCACCTTGCTCTTCCGCTGCGTGGTGGCCGCGATGCGGGCCGCCGTGCCGCCGATGTGGAAGGTGCGCAGCGTAAGCTGGGTGCCCGGCTCGCCGATGGACTGCGCGGCCAGGATGCCGACCGCCTCGCCCAGGTCCACCATCCCCATCGTCGCCAGGTTGCGCCCGTAGCACTGGCGGCACAGCCCGCGGCGGCTGTCGCAGGTGAGGACGTTGCGGATCTTGACCGACTGGATCCCCGCGTCCTCGATGTTGTCCGCCACCTCCTCGGTGATCAGCTCGCCGGCCTCCACGAGCTGCTCGTTGTCGATCGGGTCCACCACGTCGTCGGCGGCCACGAAGCCGACGATGCGGTCCTTGAGCGGCTCCACCACGTCCTCGCCCTCCTTGAGCGCGGACACTTCCAGGCCCAGCACCGTGCCGCAGTCCTCCTCGCTGATCGTGACGTCCTGCGCCACGTCCACCAGGCGGCGGGTCAGGTAGCCGGCGTCGGCCGTCTTGAGCGCCGTGTCGGCCAGGCCCTTTCGCGCGCCGTGCGTGGAGATGAAGTACTCCAGCACGGTGAGCCCCTCGCGGAAGTTCGACTTGATCGGGCTCTCGATGATCTCGCCGATGCCGCCGGTCAGCTTCTTCTGGGGCTTGGCCATCAGGCCGCGCATCCCGGCCAGCTGCCGCATCTGGTCGCGCGAACCGCGGGCGCCGGAGTTCATCATCATGAACACCGGGTTGAACCCCGCGCGGTCGCCGGCCAGGCGCGCCACCATGGCGTCCGCCACGTCGTTGTTGGCGTGCGTCCAGGTGTCGATGACCTTGTTGTAGCGCTCGCCGTTGGAGATGACGCCGTTGTTGTACGCGCGGGTGAAGCGCGCCACGTCGTCATCCGCCTCGCGAAGGATCTCGTCCTTCTCGGCCGGGATCTTCATGTCCTCGATCCCCACCGACACGCCGCCAAAGGTGGCGTAGCGGAAGCCGAACGCCTTGAGGTCGTCAAGGAACACGACGGTACGGCCCAGCCCCACCGTGCGGTAGGCGCTGAAGATCACGTCGCCCAGCTCCTTCTTCCCCATGGTCTTGTTCCAGAAGCCCATCGGCCCCGGCACCACGGAGTTGAAGATCACGCGGCCCGGCGTGGTCTCGATCCAGACGGGCTTGCGGGCCTCGCCCTCGTCGAGCTCCGCGTCGGGGCGCGGGTCGGTGAGGTAGTAGACCGGCGAGTGCAGCTCCACCAGGTTGTGCGCCAGCGCCATCTCCACCTCGGCCACGTTGCCGAAGCGGCGCACCAGCCGGGTGGTGTCGTGCTCGGCGCCGGGGATCGCGCGCTCCTCCGCGTCGGCCGCAAAGGAGAGCGGCGAATCGGCGCGGTCCTTGGTGAGCCAGTAGCACCCGATCACGATGTCCTGCGACGGCGCGGCGATGGGCCGGCCGTTGGAGGGCAGCAGGATGTTGTTGGACGACAGCATCAGCACGCGCGCCTCCAGCTGGGCCTCGAAGCTCAGCGGGACGTGCACGGCCATCTGGTCGCCGTCGAAGTCGGCGTTGAAGGCGGCGCACACCAGCGGATGCACGCGGATCGCCTTGCCCTCGACGAGCACCGGCTCGAACGCCTGGATCCCCAGGCGGTGAAGCGTGGGGGCGCGGTTCAGGAGCACCGGGTGGTCGCGGATGATGTCCTCGAGCACCTCGTACACCCGCGGGTCGTCGCGCTCAACGATCTTCTTGGCGCGCTTCACCGTCTCCGCCTCGCCCCGCTTCTCAAGCTCGTGGATGATGAAGGGCTTGAAGAGCTCCACGGCCATCGCCTTGGGCAGGCCGCACTGGTGCAGCTTCAGCTCGGGGCCCACCACGATCACGGAGCGGCCCGAGTAGTCCACGCGCTTGCCCAGCAGGTTCTGCCGGAAGCGGCCCTGCTTCCCCTTCAGCATGTCGCTGAGCGACTTGAGGGGGCGCTTGCCGCGGCCGCGGATCGCCTTGCTGCGGCGGCCGTTGTCGAACAGCGCGTCGACGGCCTCCTGCAGCATGCGCTTCTCGTTGCGGAGGATGACCTCCGGGGCGCGCATCTCCATCAGCTTCTTCAACCGGTTGTTCCGGTTGATGACGCGGCGGTACAGGTCGTTCAGGTCGGACGTGGCGAACCGGCCGCCGTCCAGCGGCACCAGGGGCCGCAGGTCGGGCGGGATCACCGGGATCACGTCCATGATCATCCACTCCGGCCGGTTGCGCTCGGACGGGGTGGCGCCGGAGGCGCGGATGGCGTCGATCACCTTGAGGCGCTTCAGCACCATCTTCTTGCGGTGCTGGCTCGTCTCGGTGGCCACCTGCGCACGCAGCGACTCGGCCAGGCTGTCGACGTCGATCTGGCGCAGGAGGTTGCGCACCGCGTCCGCGCCGATGTCGGCCGCGAAGTCGGCATCGCCCTCTTCAACCGCCTTGGCGCGGAGGGCGATGAACTCGTCCTCATCCAGCACCTGCGAGTGCTTCACGTCCTGCGCGCCGACGTTGGTGACCACGTACGTGGCGTAGTAGATCACCTTTTCCAGGTCGCGCAGCGTCATCCCCAGCAGGTAGCCCATCTGTGAGGGGAGCGTCTTGAACATCCAGATGTGCGCCACGGGCACGGCCAGCTCGATGTGCCCCATCCGCTCGCGCCGCACCTTGCTGAGCGTCACTTCGACGCCGCACTTGTCGCAGACGTGGCCGCGGAAGCGGATGCGCTTGAACTTGCCGCAGTGGCACTCCCAGTCCTTGACCGGACCGAAGATGCGCTCGCAGAAGAGCCCGTCCCGCTCCGGCTTGAAGGAGCGGTAGTTGATCGTCTCCGGCTTGGTCACTTCGCCGAAGCTCCAGCCCCTGATCTCGTCCGGGGACGCGATCTTGACCTGGATGTAGTTGAAGTCCTGCGAGCGTGTCTCGCGGGCGCGGGGAAAATCGATCATCGGTGTCCCCTTTATCGAAAGTGTCCCGGGCGGTGGTTGCTCGGGCCGTTAATACGTCGTGCTGCCGGCTGCGGATCAAAGTCCTAAGTCCTAAGTGCTAAGTCCTGACCCGCGTTCACTTAGCACTTAGCACTCAGCACTCAGGACTTCCATTCCTAACTTCCGAGCGTCACCGAAATCCCCAGCGCCTGCAGCTCCTTCACCAGCACGTTGAACGACTCCGGCAGCCCGGGCTCGGGAAGGTTCTCGCCCTTGACGATCGCCTCGTACACCCGCGAGCGGCCGTTCACGTCGTCCGACTTCACCGTCAGGATCTCCTGCAGGGTGTGCGCGGCGCCGTACGCCTCCAGCGCCCACACCTCCATCTCTCCGAAGCGCTGGCCGCCGAACTGCGCCTTGCCGGCCAGCGGCTGCTGCGTGACCAGCGAGTACGGCCCGATGGAGCGCGCGTGGATCTTGTCGTCCACCAGGTGGCTCAGCTTCAGCATGTAGATGGTTCCCACCGTTACCGGGCTCTTGAACGTCGCCCCGCTGCGGCCGTCGCGCATCCACACCTTGCCGCCCGGGGTGAGCCCGGCGCGGAGCATGTGCTCCTCCAGCGCCGCGTTCAGCCCCTCGCCGCCCTTCGTCGTCGTGAGGGCGAAGGCGGCCGGGAACTCCGCCTCGAACGTCCCCTCGCCACGCTCCACCAGCTCGCGCGCCGCGGCCACCAGGTAGTCGCGCAGCGCGTCCAGCTTGTCGCCCAGCGGCCCCTCGGCCGCCGGGGTCCCCACGATCCGGTCGATGGCGCGGCCGATCCCCATCTCGGGGCGCGGCTGCACCCCCGCCGCCGCCTCCACCGCCTGCACCGCTTCCGCCACCTGACGCGCGTCGTGCACGTCGAAAGTGGGCGGCTCGGCCGTCACGTTCAACGCCTGCCGGGCCCAGTGGGCACCGGCCAGGCGCAGCAGCGCGCCGATCTCGTCCTCCGACGCGCCCTGGAAGACGGGGGTCTTGGCCTCGAAGCCCAGCACCCGCGCCGCCCACCCCAGGTGGGTCTCCAGGATCTGCCCCACGTTCATGCGGCTGGGCACGCCCAGCGGGTTGAGGCACACGTCCACCGACCGCCCGTCCGGAAGGAACGGCATGTCCTCCTCGGGCACGATGCGGGCGATGATCCCCTTGTTCCCGTGGCGCCCGGCCATCTTGTCGCCCACCGAGATCTTGCGCTTCTCGGCGAGGTACACCTTCACCAGCTGCACGACGCCCGGGGGCAGCTCGTCCGGCTGGAACACCTTGTCGATCTGGTTCTCGGTGCGCTGGCGAACCCGCTCGATGCGGCGCTTGCTCTCGTCGATCAGGCGGCGAAGCTGCTCGTTCGTGGCGCGGTCCGTAACCTTGAGCGTGGTGAGGTCCACCTCGTTCAGGTCCAGTGCCGCGATCACGTCGTCGGTCAGCATCGTCCCTTCGTTGAAGAAGGGCTCCACCGTGCCGCGCTTCAGGAAGAGAGCGACCTCTTTCCCGCGGATCAGCTCGCGCACTTCCTCGTCACGCGCTTCGCCGATGCGGCCGATCTCGCCGCGCTCGTAGGCGCGCAGCTCGCCGATGCGCTGGCCCCGCTCCTTTTCAAGGATCGGGTCGTCGATGCGGCGGCTGAAGATCTTCACGTCGATCACCGTGCCTTCCACGCCGGGCGGCACCTTGAGCGACGAATCCTTTACGTCCTTGGCCTTCTCGCCGAAGATGGCGGTCAGCAGCTTCTCTTCGGGGGAAAGCTCGGTCTCGCCCTTGGGGGTGATCTTGCCCACCAGGATGTCGCCGGCCTTAACCCGCGCGCCGATGCGCACCACGCCCCGCTCGTCGAGGTCGACCAGCGACTCCTCGGCGACGTTGGGGATTTCGCGCGTGATCTCCTCCATGCCGCGCTTGGTGTCGCGCACCTGAAGCTCCAGCTCCTGGATGTGGATCGACGTGTAGACGTCGTCCTTGACCAGCCGCTCGCTGAGGACGATGGCGTCCTCGAAGTTGTGGCCGTACCAGGGCATGAACGCCACCAGCAGGTTGCGCCCCAGCGCCAGCTCGCCCCCGTCCGTCGATGCGCCGTCGGCCAGCACGTCGCCCTTGGCCACGTGCTGCCCCTTGCGCACGATGGGGCGCTGGTTGAGGGCGGTGTCCTGGTTGGTGCGCCAGTACTTCTTCATGCGGTAGCGGTCGAACTGCGCCAGCCTGCGCAGCGGCTCGCCGGCCGCGCCCGCGCCCTCCATCCCGGCGTCCACCAGGATGTGGTCCGCGGTCACTTCCTTCACGAGACCCGCGCGCCGAGCAACCACCACCGCGCCCGAGTCCACGGCCACCGTCTGCTCGAGGCCCGTGCCAACCACCGGCGCGTCGGGGAAGAGCAGCGGAACCGCCTGGCGCTGCATGTTGGAGCCCATCAGCGCGCGGTTGGCGTCGTCGTGCTCCAGGAAGGGGATCAGGGCGGCGGCCACCGACACCAGCTGGTCTGGCGCCACGTCCATGTAGTCGATCTCGTCAGGCCGCAGCAGCGGGAAGTCGCCCCGCTCGCGGCACAGCACGAACTCTGCGCCGAAGGTCAGCTCCGGCGTGAGCGGCGCGTTGGCCTGCGCGATCCGGGCGTTCTCTTCCTCGTTGGCCGAGAGCCAGGCGGTAATGGAGGTCACCACCGGCACCACGTGCGTGGTGGTCGCCACGGCGCCCAGCGCCACGCGCCCGATCTCCGTCTCGCTGGGAAGCGAGGGGACGCCGCTCACGTAGTCGATCCCCACCGTGTCCGGCGTGTCGCCGAACTCGGCCACCGTAAGGCCCTCCATCTGGCGGGTGTGCAGCGCCTCAGCCACGTCGGGCGTCAGCACCGTGCCCGGCACGGCCAGCACCGCCGACGAGCGCGGCGCGAACACCCGCACCGGCAGCGACATCGGGTTGCGGATCGCCTCGGGCGCCACGCCGCGGGCCTGGGCCCCGGCGCGGCGGCTCACCACGCGCACCACGTTCACCGGCTGCGCCGCGATGCGGCCCGCCAGCTCGTCCGTGATCCGCTCGCCGCGGCGCGCCATGATGGGCAGCGCCAGCACGTGCGGCTCCCACTCCGCCTGCGGGATCTCGCCCGCGAGCATGCGAGGGAAGAGCTCGCTCCAGTCCGGCACGTCCTCGGCCAGCTCCGCGCCGGTGATCATGGCGCGGAAGATCTCGCGGCCGCGCTCGGCGTCGATCTCCTCGTTCTTCTTGGCGAACACCTTGGCCCGCTCACCCAGCACCAGCCGCACGCTCTCCTCGAGCTTCACGGTGGTGGGGTAGCGCAGGATCGAGCGCACCACCTTGCGGTACGGCGTCTCGATGAAGCCCAGGTCGTTGATCCGCGAGTACGTGGTCAGCGAGTTGATCAGGCCGATGTTGGGCCCTTCCGGCGTCTCGATGGGGCACATGCGGCCGTAGTGCGAGTAGTGCACGTCTCGCACTTCAAAGCCGGCGCGCTCACGGGTAAGGCCGCCCGGCCCCAGCGCGGAGAGACGCCGCTTGTGCGTCATCTCGGCCAGGGGGTTGGTCTGGTCCATGAACTGGCTGAGCTGGCTCGACCCGAAGAACTGCTGGATCACGGCGGACACCGTGCGCGCGTTCACCAGGTCGTCGATGTTGATCTTGTCCGGGTCGGAGACGATCGACATCCGCTCGCGGACGAGCCGCGCCATGCGGCTGAGGCCCACCGAGAACTGGTTGGCGATCAGCTCGCCCACCGACCGCACGCGGCGGTTCCCCAGGTGGTCGATGTCGTCCGTGTCGCCGCGCCCTTCCTGCAGCTCCACCAGCTGCCAGAGGATGGCGAGCACGTCCTGCGCGGTGAGCGCCGTCATCCCCGCCGGCGGCATGCTGAAGCCGAGGGTGCGGAAGGCGTCCACCAGGCGCTGGTTGATCTTGTAGCGCCCCACGCGGCCCAGGTCGTACCGCTTGTTGAGCGTCTCCTCCGTGTACTCGCTGTAGTCCGAGCGCGCCGTGCCCGGCGTGAGCGCGGACGACATCTCGCCGGCCACCACCAGGCTCTGGCGGGGCTGGAAGAGGAGGCGCCACACCTGCGCGTACACCTGCACCACGCGGTTCAGCTCGTACACCAGCACGCGGCTGGGGCGGCCGGCGCGCTCGGAGCGCTCCTCGCGGAAGCTCTCCCACACGTAGCGGATCCCGCGCTCCTGGGCGTAGCGGAGCATGCGCTCCTCGGCCGAGCGCTGGGCGTCGCGCGAGTTGGGGTCGGTCGCCTGCCCGTCGCGCTCGCTCCAGTCGCGCAGGAAGTCGCCGATGTGCGCCACCGAGTCGCCGCCCTCCAGGAACTCCTCCTCCGTCCACGCGTCGGGCGCGGGGGCGGTGCCGGGGCGCACCAGGTTGTGGATGGCGAAGAGCGAGTCCAGCGTGCCGCGCGTGGGGTCCTTGGCCAGCGTGGCGCGCAGCGCGCTCCCGCTCTGCCCGCCCGAGCGGAAGACCGACACCTGGTCGATCCCCGCGCGGTTCAGCCGCTGCAGCGTCTCGCCGCTCAGCTCGTCGCCGGCGCGCGCCAGCAGCGTGCCCGACACCACCGGAAGCTGATAGACCTCGCCCGCGCGCATGGAGGCGTAGTCCTCCGCCGTCAGCCGCGTGCCGCGGGCAAACACCTCGCCCGTGCCCGGGATCACCACGTCGCGGTACAGGATGGGGCCCTCGGCGCCCAGCATGGCCGGGTCCGGCACGTCCTCGGCCAGGAAGCCGTAGAAGGCGTCGCCGCGCCGCGCCTCGCGCCCGGTGGGCACCTCGAACGACGACAGCGGAGCGCTCTCGCGCTTGAAGAACACACCCAGCACGTCCACGTCGCGCGAGAAGCCCACGGCGCGCAGCAGGGCGGTGGCCGGGAACTTCTTCTTCTTGTCGATGTGCACCGCCACCACGTCGTGGATGTCGACGGTGAACTCGACCCACGAGCCGCGGAACGGGATGATGCGGGCGCTGAACAGCTTCGACCCGTTGGGGTGGATGTTCTCTTCGAACACCACGCCGGGCGAGCGGTGGAGCTGCGATACGATCACGCGCTCCGCGCCGTTGATGATGAAGGTGCCGAGCGGGGTCAGCACCGGGAGGTCACCGAGGTAGACCTCCTTTTCGATGATGTCCTTTGGACGGCGCTCGTCCCCCAGGTCTTCCCAGACCACCAGACGGAGGGTCGCCTTGAGTGGAGCGGCGTACGTCATGTCGCGCTCCATGCACTCCTCCATGTCGTACTTGGGCTCGCCGAGCGAGTACCGTACGAACTCCAGGGAGAAGTTGCCGTTCACGTCCGAGATCGGAAAGATCTCGTTGAAGACACGCTCCAGGCCCACGTCCTCGCGCTCCCGCGCGGCGGCGTCGGTCTGCAGCAGCGTCTCGAACGCGCGCAGCTGGACGTCGAGGAGGTTGGGGTGCTCCATCCCCGCCGTGAGCTTGGCGAAGGAGACGATCGGTTTGTTCAGCGTAGCCAATTGGCTCTCCCTTGGGTGCTGGCGTAGGTCATACCGGGCGACGGCGCGGGGGTAGGTCCTAAAGTGCTAAGTGCTAAGTGCTAAGTGCTGAACAACGATTACCCAGGACTTAGGACTTAGGACTCAGGACTTCCCGCACCAGATCGTACCACATGCGCCGGTATCAACAGGGAAGCGCAAACGACCCCAACCGGAAGACCCGGCGGGGTACGGTACCGTCCAGTATCTATTGAGATAGCTGCGCAATCATTGTCCGTCGGGTGAAAGTGGACGGTTGGGCTCCCGGCCCCCACGGGAACGGGAAGGGCCCCGCCCGGGGTGCCGCGGGCGAACCCGCGACACCCCGGGCGTTCCGTCACTACTTCACCTCGACGCCCGCGCCCTGCTCCTCGAGCTTGGCACGGATCTGGGCGGCCTCCTCCTTCGAGACGCCCTCCTTCACGGCCTTGGGGGCGCCGTCCACCAGGTCCTTCGCCTCCTTGAGGCCAAGGCCGGTGATCTCGCGCACCACCTTGATCACCTGGATCTTCTTCTCGCCGGCGCCGGTGAGCATCACCGTGAACTCGGTCTGCTCCTCGACCGCGGCGGCGGGGGCGCCGCCGGCCGGGGCCGCGGCGGCCATCGCCACGGGGGCGGCGGCGGTCACGCCGAACTTCTCTTCGAAAGCCTTGACGAAGTCCGAGAGCTCGAGGACGGTCATGTTGCCGATCGCGTCGAGCAGCTCGTCACGGGAAAGCGTGGTGGCCATGTTTTTAGGCTCCTGGTACAGTACAGGTTGCGAAGGCTAGATCTATGTTCGGACCGCGGGAACGTCGTGCCCCGGCCGGTCCCGTGCACCCGGACCCGTCAGTGGGTCCCGGTGCGGGGTCAGGCTTCGGCGCCTTCCCGCTGCTGCCGAAGCTGGTCCACGGCCCGGGCGAACCCGGACAGAAGCTGGCTCATGCCGCCGGCGAGGCGCGCCATCGGCGCCTGCAGCCCACCCGCGATCTGGGCGAGGAGCACCTCCCGCGAGGGAAGGTCGGCGAGCTTCTTCACCTGCGCGGCGTCCACCGAGCGGCGCTCCACGACGGCACCCTTCACCGACGGGCGGTCGCCGAACTCGCGCATGAAGTCGGTGAGCACCTTGGCCGCGGCCACCGCGTCGTCGCGCCCGATCACCAGCCCGGTGGGCCCGGTGAAGGAAGACGCCACGTCCGGCAGCTCAAGACCCTCCAGCGCGCGCTGCGCCAGGGTGTTCTTGACGACCACGTACTCCACCCCCTGCCTGCGCAGGCGCGAGCGGAACTCGGTGATCTGCTTCACGTTCAAGCCCGTGAAGTCCGTCAGGTAGAACGCCTGGGCAACCCTCAGCTTGTCCTGGAGCTCGCCGACGACGACGTCCTTCTCAAGTCTGTTCATCGGGCTACCTCCGGAACAGGTTGGCGTCCACGGCCACACCCGGGCCCATCGTGCTGGACACGGTGAGGCCGCGCACGTACTGCCCCTTGGCGGCGGAGGGCTTGGCGCGGATCACGGTCTCCATGAACGCGCCCAGGTTCTCCTCCAGCTTCGCCACGTCGAACGAAACCTTGCCGATGGGGACGTGGAGGTTCCCGGTCTTGTCGGTCCGGAACTCGATCTTGCCGGCCTTGATCTCGCGGACGGCGCGGGCGACGTCCATCGTCACCGTGCCGGCCTTGGGCGTGGGCATCAGCCCGCGCGGGCCCAGGATGCGGCCGAGCTGGCCCACCTGGCCCATCATGTCCGGCGTGGCCACGGCCACGTCGAAGTCCAGCCAGCCGTCCTTGATCTTCTGGACGTACTCTACGCCGACGAAATCGGCGCCTGCTTCCTCCGCCTCACGCGCGCGGTCGCCCTGGGCGATCACGAGAACGCGGGCGGTCTTCCCCGTACCATGGGGAAGGACGACGGCCCCGCGGACGATCTGGTCCGCGTGCCGGGGGTCCACGCCAAGCCGCACGGCCGCTTCCACGGTCTCGTCGAACTTGGCGAACGACAGCTCCTTGACGAGGCTCACCGCCTCGGGGACGCTGTAGTTCTGCCCCTCGGGAACACGGGCCTGCGCCTCGCGGAACTTCTTTCCGTGTCTGGGCATGTACTCCCTCAGGTGATCCTGATGACGAGTCCTCCCGCTGCGGGGTCACCCACCCCGGAGTGGTCGACGGACGGGAACGAGGGTCTGCGCCGTTGCCGGCACGGGAGGGCAGGAGACCGCTCCCTGGTGTCCGCCCCTCGCTCCGCTTCTCCTGCCTCCGACGCGGCGCGGGCGCCCGTCGTAATGCGAGATCGAATGCGGGAAGTCCTGAGTGCTAAGTCCTAAGTGCTGAAGTGCGGTTACTTAGCACTTAGCACTTAGCACTTGGCACTTCCGTTATCCCACGATCTCCAGCCCCATCGAACGCGCCGTTCCCGCGATCATGCGCATGGCGCCGTCGAGGTCCGCCGCGTTCAGGTCGGGCATCTTGGTCTCGGCGATCTGGCGCACCTGGTCCTGCGTGACGCGCCCGATCTTGGTCTTCTTGGAAGAAGCCGAGCCCTTGTCCACACCCGCCGCCTTCTTCAGCAGGACGGCCGCGGGGGGCGTCTTGGTGATGAAGGTGAAGGAGCGGTCCGCGTACACGGTGATCTCCACCGGGATGATCATCCCGGGCTGACCCTGCGTGCGCGCGTTGAACTGCTTGCAGAACTCCATGATGTTCACGCCGTGCTGGCCCAGCGCGGGGCCGACGGGAGGGGCCGGGTTGGCGGCCCCTGCGGGAACCTGGAGCTTGATGAAGCCGGTTACTTTCTTAGCCATCGTACGACCTCAGAGATCAGAATCCGCGAAGCTGCGTGTAGTCCAGCTCGATGGAGGTGGGGCGCCCGAAGAGCGACACCTCCACCTTTACCTTCCCCTTGTCGTGGTCGATGTCCTGGACGGTGCCGCTGAACTCCTTGAACGGCCCGTCCGTGACCTCCACCACCTGCCCGTGCGTGAAGGGGATGAGCACCACTGGCTCCTCCGCCCCCGCCACCGGCTCCGCCTCCTGCCCGAAGATCTTGGCCAGCTCGTCTTCGGAGAGCGACTGCGGCTCGGCGCCGGACCCCAGGAACTTGATGACGCCCTGGATGCCGTTGACGAGGTTCACCGTGCGCTGGTTGCTCACCATCTTCACCAGCACGTAGCCAGGGTACAGCTTGCGCGTAACGGTGACGCGCTTGCCGTTGCGGATCTCCACCACTTCCTGCGTGGGGACCAGCACTTCCTGGATCTGCTTCTCCTGCGGCTCGCCCGGCTCTTCGTCGATGCGGCGCTGGATCAGCCGCTGCACCTTGTTCTCGTGCCCGGAGTAGCTCTGGATGGCGTACCACTTCGCCTCGGCCATGGTCGTCGCGCTCACGCGAAAAGCGAGCGGATCAGGTCGAGAACGGTGCGGACCGCGATGTCCATCCCGAAGATGATCAGGGCGACCATCGCCACGAAGGCGAGGATGACGCCCGTGGAGCTCTTGAGCTGCTCCTGGTCTGGCCAGGTGATCTTCTGGACCTGCTCTTTCACGTCGCTGAGGAACTCTCGCGCGGACGTACGGGTCGTGTCAGCCATGCAAGGAAACCGTGGTGCGATGAACGGTTGTGGCCGGCGCGGGGCCGGCCCTATGCAGCGGGGCCGCCGCCCGTGGGCGGCGGCGGGAGCGCTACTTGGTTTCCTTGTGGGGCTGGTGCTTGTTGCACCGGGGGCAGTACTTGCTGTACTCCACGCGCTCCGGGTGCTTCCGCTTGTTCTTCGTCTTGTTGTAGTTCCTCTCCTTGCACTCCGTGCAGGCGAGGATGATGATGTCGCGCATGGCTCAGGCCCTCAGAAGTAACGGCCGGCAGCCGCGGTCATGCCGCGGCCGCCCGCACGGATGGTTACTCTACGATCTCGGTGACGACGCCGGCGCCCACGGTGCGGCCGCCCTCGCGGATGGCGAAGCGCAGCTCCTTCTCCATGGCGATCGGCGTGATCAGCTCCACCACCATCTGCACGTTGTCGCCCGGCATCACCATCTCC
>DASVQP010000099.1 GCA_036389135.1 Longimicrobium sp. | reverse complement strand
GCCCGAGCGGTACGAGCAGTCGTCCAACTGGGTGGTGGTCGCACGCCGCGAGCGCGACCTCTTCGGGCTGGACAACACCCGGCGGTGGCGCGCCCCCAGGCTGCGCCCCGGCGCCCGCCCCTGGACCGACGACTACTCCAGCGTGCTCAGCGTCTTCCGGGGATAGCGCTCCGAACCTTTGCGGCGAGTCGGTGTACAAACGTCCGTATCGCCCGGGGCTTCGTCGTCCCCGGCCGCGAGCGGCGTGCGCCACCCCCCGGGCGTACCCGCGCGCCTCCTGGTGCCCGCGGCGTGCAGCCGCCCCAACTTCGACGGGAGTCCAGCCGATGTCCAAGAGCAACGGAACGAAGCGCCTGCGTGCCGAAGACGGCCGCGTCGACCTCACGGCCCGTCCCGGGTGGACCACGGCGCAGGAGCGCCTCCCGTCCGTGGGGGAGCAGGTGCTCTGTGCCGGCGGCCCGGGCGAGGTGGTCGCCGTCCTCGGGAAGACCGGCGACGGAAGCCGGCTCCTGGAGATCCGCCTGGGCGACGTGCAGGCCAAGCCGTTCTTCGCCGCCGCTTCCAACGTGCTGGTGGCACCGCCCGCCTGACCCGCGCCGGACCGGGGCTCGCTCGCACTGAGCGGGCCCTTCTTGCTCCCTGACCGACACCGACGCGCCAACCGTGGCGCGTGTTTCGCGAAAAACGACCAGCGGCCCCCGGTTTTCAGCCGGCGGGCCGCTTTATTGCGTCCTCCCGGATGGGGCCTTCGAGCGTCACACTGCGGCGGGAGGAAGCATGGCAACAGCTCGCTCCGGCGACACCGTCCGGGTGCACTACACCGGCCGGCTGGAGGACGGAACCGTCTTCGACTCGTCGCACGGCCGCGAGCCGCTGGAGTTCGCCCTCGGCGCGGGCGAGGTGATCGCCGGCTTCGACGACGCGGTGGAGGGGATGGAGCCCGGCGAGTCGAAGTCGGTGTGGATCCCCGCCACCAGCGCGTACGGCGCGCACGACGAGGACCTGCTGCTGCTGGTTGAGCTGGACCGCTTCCCTCCCAACATCCGCCCCGAAGTCGGGCAGCGCCTCCAGATGAAGCGCGACGGCGGCGAGCCGGTCGTGGTCACGGTGGCCGAAGTCTCGGACGATGGCGCGGTGCTGGACCAAAACCACCCGCTCGCGGGGCGGGACCTCACCTTCGACCTGGAGCTCGTCGGCATCTCGTGAAACACCCCGTGCCCTCCGCAAGGCACACGATCCAGGCCCCGCGACGGGCGGGGGCATCCACACACCCACAGGCAGAGGGTTCCATACCATGGAGAAGGTGACAGGCACGGTGAAGTGGTTCTCACAGGAGAAGGGATACGGCTTCATCCAGCGCGAGGACGGCCCGGACGTGTTCGTCCACCACAGCGCCATCCAGGGGTCGGGGTTCAAGTCGCTGGACGAGGGTGAGCGCGTGGAGTTCGAGGTGGTGGAGGAGCCCCGCGGCGCCAAGGCCGCCAACGTGGTGCGCCTGGACGCGCCCGCCGGCGGCGCCGCGGGCGGTGCCCCGGGCGGCGATGACGGCTACGGCAACCGCAGCGGCGGCGGAGGCGGGTACGGCGGCGGCGGCGGAAGCCGTGGCGGCGGCGGCTACGGCGGCGGTGGCGGAAGCCGCGGCGGCGGCAGCGGTGGCGGCTATGGCGGTGGCGGCGGCGGGTACGGCGGCGGAGGTGGCGGCCGTGGCGGCGGCGGTGGCGGCGGGCGTGGCGGCAGTGGCGGCGGCGGCCGCGACCGCGACCGCGACTGGTAGGCCCCCTCCCCCCGGCCCCCTCCCCCGCCTGCGGGGGCGCAGGGCGGGCGAGGGGGAGAACTATGCCCCTGCCGCGACCATCGCGGCAGGGGCTGTTTGTTGCTGTTGAACCGTCCACATCCGTCGTAGGGGCGCGATTCATCGCGCCCACCCTCTCCCTTCCTCTACCTCCGCCGCCCGGACGAACTCGCTTCGAACGATCCAAAACGCCTGGACCGGGTACAAACGACCCACAGCGGCGAAGCCCCGCCGCGGCCGACCACACGGGGGAGCGACGTGAAGCAGGACGAAACGCTGATCTACGAAGACCACGACCCATACCGCCTGGGCGAGCGGCGGCTGGGCGAGCCCGCGGGGATCTTTCTCCTGGCGGGGAGCTTCCACGTGGCCAACTACACCAGCCGCGCCGCCGCCGAGCTGCGCGAGCGGGGCGCCCTCCTGGTCGCCACTCTCTGCTTCAGCGAAACCGACGCCGAGCGTTCCGTCTCGGGCGGCGCCCCGCATCCGCGCGGCCTCCCCTCCATCGTGCGCCCCCGCCCCAACGCCGCCCACCTGGAGCGCCCGGCCCGCAACTGAGGGCCAGCTGGGGCAGGCCCGGCAAAGGCTGGCGAGTAAACTCGCTGCAACAAAAGCACAAAGTCCGCCTGCGCGGACTCGGGGTCCGATGCCGCGCTTCTCGAGCCGGCTTCAGCCGTCTTCCCGTGGTTCCAGCCGGGGGATTTATCCCCCGGTGATTCGCCCCCGGTAATTCGACCTCCGGTGCCCCACCCTAACCAAAACCTGCCCCCTCCCCCGGCATCGGGAAGAGGGGGCAGCTCACGTCCGAGGCAACCGCCCCGCCCGTCTACAGCCGCGCCATCCTACATGTTGCCGCCGCCCAGCGCGTCGCGGTCGTGGCGCACCTCGTGGGCGTTGACCTCGCGCACCTCGGCGCGCTCGGTGCGCAGGTCGGCCTCCACCATGCGCTCCTCGGTCACCTCCTGCTTGCGCACCACGAGCTCCTCCTTGGGGACCACGCGCTTCTCCACCACCGCCTCCTCGGCGGTCAGCGGCACGCGGATGTGCTCCTCGCCGATGGTGTGGTTGAGCCCGCCGGCAGCGACCATCCCGCCCTCGATGGGGCGGCGCTCCACCGTCACCTCGTCGTGGGTAAGCGGCACCTCGCGGCGCACGTGCTCCGTCTCCACGCGCTTCTCGATCTCCACCTCGCCCGCGCGTACCTCGCGCGTGCCGATGGCGAGTTGCTCCTCGGAGAGCGTCAGGCGCTCCTCGGTGCCACGAAGCTGCTCGGTGCCGTGCAGCTGGTCGGCGCGAAGCTGCTCATTGCCATGCAGCTGGTCCGCGCGAAGCGAGTCGGCGGTGCGGTCCATCGGGAGGTCGCGGTCGTTGGGAGTGATGCTCATGGTTGCCCTTTGGTTCGGAGTAATCGGGAGGCCGTCCAGCCTCTGCGCTTGGGGTCGGCGGGAAAGCAACAACCGTTCCACAAACCTTCTGCGCCAAACCCGGCAACCTGTTTCCCTGTAACGAGATAGCGACGCGCGAAAACACGGGGAGGGGCGCCCTTCGCCCCTCCCCGTGTTCCTTTCCAGGAGCCGTCAGTGCGCGGTGTTGCGCTCCGGGGCCCGGAAGCCGATCTGCCGGCCGCGCGGGCCCTCGCGCTTCAGCTCGCTGCGCAGCTCCTCGTACTCGCGCTCCATCTCCGGCGTCACCGATGCGCGGCTCTCCTTGAGCGCCGACTCAAAGAAGCGCATCGGCACCTCGGCCACGTCCAGGTCGGTGCGCAGCGCCATCAGCCCCGCGCGGCGCACCAGGTCCTCCAGGTCCGCGCCGGTGAAGCCGTGCGTGCGCTCCGCGATGGTCTCCAGCTGCACGTCTTCCGCCAGCGGCATCCCCGAGGTGTGGATGCGCAGGATGGTGAGCCTCGCCTCGCGCTCCGGCACCGTGATGTACACCAGCTCGTCGAAGCGGCCGGGGCGCAGCAGGGCCGGGTCCAGCAGCGTGGGCCGGTTGGTGGCGCCGATCACCACGATCCCCTGCATTTCCTCCAGCCCGTCCATCTCCGCGAGAATGGTGTTCACCACCCGCTCCGTCACAGCCGGCTCGCCCAGCCCGCCGCCGCGCTGTGGCGCCAGCGAGTCGATCTCGTCGATGAAGATCACCGTAGGCGCCACCTGCCGCGCGCGCTGAAAGAGGCGCGTCACCTGCTGCTCGCTCTCGCCGTACCACTTGCTGAGCAGGTCCGACGACTTGGTGGCGATGAAGTTCGCCTCCGACTCGCGCGCGACGGCCTTGGCCATCAGCGTCTTGCCCGTGCCCGGGGGGCCGTACAGGAGGAAGCCCTTGGCGGGGCGGATCCCCAGGCGGCGGAAGGCGTCGGGGTGCTTCAGGGGGAGTTCCACACCCTCCTTGAGCGCCCGCTTGGCGTCCTCCAGCCCGCCGATGTCGTCCCACCCCACGTCCGGCACCTGGATCATGATCTCGCGCACGGCGGAGGGCTGCACCCGCTTGAGCGCGTTGATGAAGTCGTCGCGGCACACGATCAGCCGTGCCAGCACGTCCGCCGGGATCTCCACCTGGTTCAGGTCCAGCGCGGGGAGGTGGCGCCGCAGCGTGTCGATGGCGGCCTCGCGAGCCAGCGCCGTGAGGTCCGCGCCCACGAAGCCGTAGGTGATGCGCGCCAGCTCGTCCAGGTCCACGTCGTTCCCCAGCGGCATCCCGCGGGTGTGGATGGCCAGCACCTCGCGCCGCCCCACCGCGTCCGGCACGCCGATGATGATCTCGCGGTCGAAGCGGCCCGGCCGGCGCAGCGCCTCGTCGATGGCGTTGACGCGGTTGGTGGCGGCGATCACCACCACGTTCTGCCGCGGCTTCAGCCCGTCCATCAGCGTCAGCAGCTGCGCCACGATGCGCCGCTCCACCTCCCCCGTCACCTCCTCGCGCTTGGGTGCGATGGAGTCGATCTCGTCGATGAAGACGATGGAGGGCGCCTGCTGCTCCGCCTGCTCGAACACCTCGCGCAGCCGCTGCTCGCTCTCGCCGTAGTGCCGCCCCATGATCTCCGGGCCGGCGATGTGGAAGAACTGCGCGCGCGCCTCGTTGGCCACCGCGCGCGCAAGCAGCGTCTTGCCCGTCCCCGGCGGGCCGTGCAGGATGACGCCCTTGGGCGGGTCGATCCCCAGCCGCTGGAAGAGCTCCGGGTGCTTCAGCGGGAGCTCGATCATCTCCCGCACCTGGTCGATGGTGGGCCCCAGGCCGCCGATGTCGTCGTAGGTGATGTCGCCCCGGCTGGGGTCTTCCGGCTCAGCGTACTCGGGAAGGAGCTCGATCTCGGTGTCCTCCACCACCTGCACGATCCCGCGCGGCGTCGTTCCCACCACGCGCAGGCGGATCTCCTGCAGCGCGTACGCCGTCTGCTGGAAGAAGGTGCGAAAGAGCTCCTCGGGGAACGCCCCCGGGTCCTCGGGGCCGCGCGACGTCTCGGTGCGCTGGTAGGCGGAGGTCGAGATCGTGTCGCCCTGCGTGAGCGGGCGGCGGAAGAGGGTGCGGCGCAGGGCGTCGCCGGTGCCCATCAGCCGCAGGTTCTCCTGCGCGGGGGCCAGCGTCACGCGGCGGGCGGGCTCCACCTTGGCGCAGCGCACCTCCACGTAGTCGCCGATGCTGACGCCGCTGTTGGTGCGCTGAAGGCCGTCCAGGCGGATCAGGTCCAGCCCGTCGTCCTCCGGGTACGGCGGAAGGGCGACGGCGGCCGTGGTCACCGGCCCCACGATCTCGATGATCTCGCCTTCCTTGAGGCCCAGCGCCTGGAAGGTGCGCTGCCCCAGCCGGGCCGTGCCCTTGGCCATGTCCTCGCGCTTCGCCCCGGCCACCTGCAGCCGCACGCTCTCTCCCTGCTGCTCTCGATCCGCCATCCGCGCGCTCCTCGTGGTGCCGTTTTGCCCCGCCCCGTGTGCGGGGGAGGCCGCGCAGGCGCAAGTTCCAATCCACCCGCGCGACGCCCTGTGCCCGGCCGCGGGACGACCCTTGCGTCCTGCCTGGCCTCACGCAGAGGCGCAGAGACGCAGGGAGAGAAAAACAGATGGCCTCACACAGAGCCACAGAGGTTACGGAAAGAAAAGCAGAAGGCGTCTTCTGTGGCCTTTCCGTTCCCCTCCGCGTCTCTGTGTGATGCTTTTCTCCCGCGCCTTCGCGTGAGACCATTTCTTTCCATCGCAGTGCCACCCGCAGCCACGGAGAGACCGGCATGTCCGCACCGCAACCGCAAGCCTTCCGCCCGCTGGAACGCGCCGGCGCCGACGCGATCCTGGCCCGGAACCGGGTGGGGCGGATCGCCTACACGCGCCGCGGCCGCTTGGAGGTGGAGCCCGTCCTCTACGCCTGGGCAGACGGGTGGCTGTGGGCGCGCACCTCGTACGGCTCCAGCTGGGCGGCCCTGGTCGGCGAGTCGCACGGCACCCCCATCACCTTCGAGGTGGACGAGGTGGAGGCGGGGTTCCGCTGGCGGAGCGTGGTGGTGCGGGGGATCCTGCACCCGGTGGAGCACCCCGCCGACGGCGGCGATCCGGCGGTGTGGGTGCACGCGGTGGAGCTGGTGCGCGCGCTGGATCCGGGGATCACGGGGGCAGCCCTGCGCAGCTCGCTGGTGAGGATCGCGGTGGAGGAGGCGGCCGGGCGCGAGGGGGCGGGGGAGGGTTGACCCTGGCGCGCGGGGCTCCGCGGGGGCACCTTGTGGGCACCCGCGCCCTGAATCGCGGGTGAGTCCCGTTTTTGCGTACCGTGTCCACGTGGAGCCGGTGCGCCGCCGCAGCCGGGCCGCGTGCCCGCCAGGACCTACGATCATCCGGAGAACCAACGTGCCCGCAACGACCTCCGCTCACCGCCAGCAGCTCCTGCTCTTCGCGCGCAACTTCCTGAAGCACCCGCGCATGCTGGGCTCGGTGATCCCCAGCTCCCGCTTCCTGGTGAACGAGATGCTGGGCGAGGTGGACTGGGACAGGGCGCGGGTGATCGTGGAGTACGGCCCGGGGGTGGGAACGTTCACGCACAAGATCCTGAAGCGCCTCCACCCGGACGGCATCCTGGTGGCCATCGAGACGAATACGGACTTCGTGAGCTTCCTGCAGCGCGGCGCCGCCGACCCGCGCCTGCACCTGGTGCACGGCTCCGCGGCGGACGTGGGGAGCATCCTGCAGCGGCTGGGGCGCGGCAAGGCGGACTACATCATCTCGGGGATCCCGTTCAGCACCATGCCCGCCGCCCTCCGCGACGGCATCGTGCGCGCCACCCGCGACGCGCTGACCCCCACGGGCGCATTCCTGGTCTACCAGTACTCCAACGGCGTTCTGCCCAACCTCAAGCGCACCTTTGGCCGCGTGAAGCTGGGCTTCGAGCCGCGCAACATCCCGCCCGCGCGCCTGTACTACTGCAATCCGTAGCGGCGCGGCCCCCGCCCGCGCTCGTCACCTCGCTGCCCCCTCCCCCAACAACTACATGGGGGAGGGGGCGCTTGCATTCATCCGTAAAGGCGGCCGGCATCGCGAGCCCGCCTCATTCCGTTCCTCTCTCCGTGCCTCCGCGTCTCCGCGTGAGCCCCCGCCTTCCGTGCGCCCAGGCGTCCGGAAACGCCCGTTCGCACGTTGTATCGCAACGCAAGCAAGGGCTCTGAAGGGGCGCACCCGGACCAGAGTCTTCTTGCGGAGAGGCGGGGTGGAGAGTAGCTTCTGCGTTCACCCCGCCCCGAACACCGTCTCCAGAGCCGGCCCCAGCACGCCGGCCAGGCGCGTGTTCCAGCCCGTACGTTCGTGTCATCCGTGGGAGCGGCCCCGCTCCTGGCGCCCTCCCGCCGCACATCCACCATTCGCAAACACGGAGGCGACCCGCGCACATCCGCACGCACGCGCAGGAACTTTTACCAACCCCCAACGAGGAAGTATGTCGAAACGCATCCTGTCGTTCGTCATGTCCCTGCTCCTGATCGCGGGGAGCGCCAGCGGCGCGACCGCGCAGCAGCGGCAGGTGACGGGTACGGTGACCGGTGCCGACCAGGCGCCCGTCTCCGGCGCCACCGTCACCATCACCGGCACCCGCCGCGGCGTCCAGACCGACGCCGGCGGCCGCTTCAACATCGGCGTTCCCGCGGGCGACGCGTCGCTGACCGTCAGCCGCCTGGGCTTCAGCAGCCGCGTCATCCCGGTTCCGGCCGGCCAGAGCAACGTGGACGTCCGCCTCCAGGCGGACATCCTGAACCTGGAAGCGCTCGTCGTCACCGGCACGGCCACCACGGTGCGCCGCCAGAACGCGGCGAACGCCGTGGCCGTGGTGAGCCGCGCGGAGCTCCAGCGCGCCCCGGCGCCCACCATCGAGCGCGCCCTGCAGGGCAAGGTGGCCGGCGCGCAGATCGTCACCAACTCCGGCGCCCCCGGCGGCGGCGCGCAGTTCCGTATCCGCGGCATCAGCACGCTGATCGGCAACAGCTCGCCGCTGTACGTGGTGGACGGGGTGATCATCTCCGACGCGGGCATCGCCGGCGGGCAGAACTTCGTCTCGGGCGCGGGCACGCGTACCGACATCGCCGGCGTGCAGGACAACGTGGTGAACCGCGTCGCCGACCTGAACCCGGCCGACATCGAGTCGGTCGAGGTGCTCAAGGGCGCTTCGGCCTCGGCCGTGTACGGCTCCAAGGCGGCCAACGGCGTGATCGTGATCCGCACGCGCGGCGGCCGGGCGGGCGCTCCGCGCTTCAACCTCACGCAGCGCTTCGGCTACGCCGAGCAGGCCCGCACGCTGGGCACGCGCAGCTGGACGCGTGACGAGGCCGAGGACGAGCTCCACCTCACCACGGCGCAGCTTGACACGTACTTCAACGCCGACGGCACGCCCAAGGCGGTGTACGACCACGAGTCGGACGTGTTCGGACGCCGGGCGCCGCAGTCGGAGACCAACGTCTCCGTGAGCGGCGGCACGGAGGCCACGCGCTACTACGTCTCCGGCACGGTGGCGAACAACGAGGGGATCGCGGCCAACACCGGCTTCAACCGCCAGGGGCTGCAGCTTCGCCTCGACCAGAACCTGGGCTCGCGCCTGCGGGTGGGCGTGTCTGCCAACGTGAACCACACGGTGGCGGCCCGCGGCCTTACGGGCAACGACAACAACGGCGTGTCGTACTACGCCGCCATCTCGTTCACCCCGAGCTTCGTGAACCTGAACGGGAGCAACGGGATCTACCCCGCCAACCCGTTCGCTCCCAGCAACCCGGTACAGACCGCGGCGCTCTCGACCAACGACGAGAGCACCTGGCGCACCATCTCGTCGCTCAACGTCACGTACGACATCCTGGAGCGCGGCGCCAACCGGCTGCAGTTCCTGGGCAACGGCGGCGTGGACTTCTTCCAGCAGCGCAACGCCCTGTTCTACCCGGCGGAGCTGCAGTTCGAGGACGACGACAACCTGCCGGGCACTGCGGTCAATACGAACGCGAACAACACCAACGTCAACGGCAACCTCAACCTGGTCCACATCTTCGACCCTGAGGGCGGCTCCTTCCGCGCGACGACGTCGGTCGGCATGCAGTACGAGGACCGCGACCTGACGACGAACGCCGTGGGCGGGCGCTACCTGATCGGCGGCGTGCGCCTTCCGGAGACGGGGGCGAACACCACCCTGAGCGGCGGGCGCACCCGCACGCGCGACCAGGGCTTCTTCGGCCAGGAGGAGCTCCTTCTGCTCGACGAGCGGCTGACGCTCACCGGCAGCCTGCGCGCGGACCGCAGCAGCAACAACGCGGACGCGAACGAGTACTTCCTGTACCCGAAGGCGTCGGCCTCCTTCCGCCTGGGGAACCTGCTCCCGCGGGTGGACGACATCAAGCTGCGCGCGGCGTACGGCTCCAGCGGCAACCAGCCGCTCTTCAGCCAGCGCTTCGCCCCGCTCTTCGTCAGCAATCTGAACGGGCAGCCTGGAATCCAGGTCAACGGCACCTTTGGCGCCAGCGACCTGCGCCCGGAGCGCACCACGGAGCTCGAGGGCGGCGTAGACTTCACGCTGTTCAACGGCAACGCGCGCCTTGAGCTGACCGGGTACAACAAGGTGGTGACGGACTTCCTCCTGTCGCGCACCCTGGCGCCGTCCACGGGATTCAGCACGCAGTTCTTCAACGGCGGCGAGCTTCACGCCCGCGGGTTCGAGGCGCTGCTGGAGGCCACCCCGGTGCGCCGCGACAACCTGACGTGGCTCACGCGCACCACGTTCTACCGGAACCGCCACAAGATCACCGACCTGCCGGTGCCGGCGTTCCGCCCCGCCAGCTCGAGCTTCGGCTTCGTGTATGGCGGCTACCTGATCCAGAACGACGAGTCGCCCACCGCCATGCTCGGCTTCAAGAACGGCGAGCGGGTGATCTACGGCGATTCGGAGCCGGACTTCCTGATGGGCTTCACCAACGACTTCACGATGGGACGCTTCACCCTCTCGTCGCTGGTCGACTGGAGCAAGGGCGGCCTGGTGGCCAACCTTACCCGCAGCTACTACGACGACGCCCGCACCACGCCGGACTTCCTGGCCCCCAGCAGCGTGGGGCGCAACCCGGACGGCACGGTGATCCCGCGCGACTTCAACGAGTGCGACTACACCTGCCTTTCGGGTGAGGAGCGCGCCGCGCTGGTGGGTGCCTGGTCGCCGTACATCGAGGACGCCTCCTTCGTCAAGGTGCGCGAGGTGTCGCTGGCCTACGACGTTCCGTCGCAGATCCTCAACCGCGCGGGCCGCGTGAACAGCGCGCGCATCACGCTGGCGGCGCGCAACCCGTACACGTGGACGCGCTACACCGGGCTCGACCCGGAGGTCAGCAACTTCGGCAACCGCTCGGTGGGCCGTAACATCGACGTGACCCCGTTCCCGCCCAGCCGCTCGTTCTGGCTCGGCTTCAACGTGGGCTTCTGAGATGACGAGCCACCGACTTCCCCTGCGCAGGAACACAGGATTTTCCATGAACCGACGCGCTTTGCTTCCCCTTTTGGCAGGGGCGCTGGCGCTGGGGGCTTGTGACGCGGATCTGACGATCCCGAACTACAACAGCCCCAGCATCGGCGACCTCCAGGCGAACCCCACCAACAGCGGCGTCCTGGCCGCCACCACCGGGCTGCTGATCGGCACCCGGCAGGATCAGGCCGGCTACGTCCGCATCGGCGCCATCCCGGGCCGCGAGGGGTATTTCGTGGACCCCAACGAGGGCCGGTACGTGCGGCAGCTGGCCGCCGGCACGCCGGATGCCTCGGACTTCACGGGCGGCTCGTACTGGGCCGCCCCGTACAACGCGATCCGTACGGGGAACCTCATCCTGTCGATCACGGACGATCCGCGCCTCACGTTCAGCGCGTCGGAGCGGGCCTCCATCAAGGGGTTCGTGAAGACGATGCAGGCGTTCAACTTCGTGCAGATCCTGAACTGGCGCGAGCAGATCCCGATCGCCGTGGGCGTCTCTCCCGAGGAGGCACCGGCGCCGCTGGTGAGCCGCGCGGAAGCGTTCGCCTTCATCTCGACGCTGCTGGACGAGGGGAACACGGACCTGGGCGGCGCCAGCGGGAGCTTCACGTTCTCCACGGGTCCCGGTCTGAGCCAGTTCGGGTTCAACGACGCCGCTACGTTCCGCCAGTTCAACCGGGGCCTCAAGGCCCGCGTGGAGGTGTACCGCGCCACGCTCGGGCACACGGCCACGCCGTCGAGCCCGGCGAACTACACGGCGGCGCTCACGGCGCTGAGCGGGTCGTTCATCAGCACGGCGGACGCGAGCCGCGCCGGGCTGAACCGCGGGCTGTACTTTTCGTACAGCAGCCTGTCGGGCGACCTGACGAACTCCAACTTCGACAACAGCGGCCGTCTGATCGCGGACAACCGCAACCGTACGGAGGCCCAGCTGCAGGCGGGCGGCGCGCGTGACGCGCGTCTCCTCCTGAAGCAGGACTCGGCGCAGACGAACCGCGTCTCCATCGGGCTCACGAGCACGGAGCGCTTCCGTCTGTACGACACCCGCCCCTTCTTCGGGGCCGGGGGCAGCGCGTCGCCCATCCCGGCAATGCGCAACGAGGAGCTGATCCTGCTGCGCGCCGAGGCCCGGTACTTCACGAATGACCTTCCCGGCGCGCTGTCGGACCTGAACTTCGTGCGCACCAACTCGGGCGGCCTTGCGCCGCTCGTGGCGGCGGACATCGCGACGCCGGCGCAGTTCATCACCCGGCTGCTGTACGAGCGCCGGTACTCGCTCCTCTTTGAGGGCGGGCACCGGTGGATCGACCACCGCCGTTTCGGCCGTCTCGCGGAGCTCAACTCCACGGGCGTGTCGGACGCGGCGCGGGCGAACGACAAGACCTTTGCGTTCTTCCCGCTGCCGATCAACGAGCAGCTCGCCCGCGGCCTGTAGCACCGGCCGCTGGTGAAGGAAAAGGGGGCGCGGCGCTTCGGCGCCGCGCCCCTGTTCTGTTTCGATCGTTGGGCCGGGCCGAAGCGGCAGCGTCGTTGCCGCATCGTCCGTGGCGCAGCAACACCGGCGCCGGATCGCCGGGGGATGCATCCCCCGGCTGGAACCACGGGAAGGCGGCTGAAGCCGGCTCAAGCAACGCGAGATTGAACCCGGAGTCCGCGGAGGCGTACTCTGTGTGTTTCCTGCGGCCTTCATTCGCTTCTGGAAACGGCGAGTGGCAGGCTGCGCCGGATGGCGGGCCACGGGCAGCCACGTGGGGCTGCCCCTGCGCGGTGTCCGGTGGTATGGCGGGGGGCGCCGCGGCGGAGAGGGCGGGCAGACACGTGGGTCTGCCCCTACGGGATCGGGGCGTGGGGCGAGGGCCGAGGAAGGCGGAGGGTGGGCGCGATGAATCGCGCCCCTACAGGTGCGGTGCGGGTTATCGGGCGCGGGCGGATCTCGCCCCCGAGTCCGCGAAGGCGGACTTTGTGCTGTTGTTGCAGCGAGTTTACTCGCCCGCGCCGGAGGGGGCCAGCCAGACGGGGAGGCGCGCCAGGAAGGAGCGGATGTCGAGCGGCTTCGCCACCCAGTCGTCGCACCCGGCGGCCAGCACCCGGTCGCGGGCGCCCTCCATGGCGGTGACCGCCACGATGGGGATGCGGGGAAAGTCCGGGTCGGAGCGCAGGGTGCGGGTGGCCTCCAGCCCGTCCATCCCCGGCATCATCATGTCCATCAGGATCAGGTCCGGCCGGATGGCGCGCGCTTCCGCCACCGCCTCGTACCCGTTCGCCGCCAGGTGCACCTGGTAGCCAAAGGCCTCCAGCAGCGTGCACAGCGCGTCGCGGCTGTCCTCGTGGTCTTCGGCGATGAGCACCGTCGCCCCGCCCGCGTGCGCGGATACCGCTCCTGAGTGTGACGAGAGCGAGTGCGGACCGCGGGAGGCGGAATGGAACGGCGACGGCTCCGAAGAAGCCGGGGAGAGTACAGCCATCGATGTTTGAGGGCGTCAACAGGGTGGAAAACGTGTGCGGCACAGGACCCGAAACGCAAGGGATGTGCCCCGCTTCGCACAGCCGCGCTTGTGTCGCCCGGCCGATACGGGTACAATTTTGTGAACTTTCTTTACACCTCGTCCGTACAGATTCCATGCAGCAGATGGTCCTAACGCGGCGCGTGCGCTTCTGCGCCGCGCACCGCTACCACCGCCCGGAGTGGAGCGACGAGCGCAACCGCGAGGTCTTTGGGCCGTGCAGCAATCCGCACGGGCACGGCCACAATTATCTGCTCGAGGTCTCCATACAGGGTACCGTGGATCCCCTCACCGGGTTCGCCGTGGAGCTGGGCGCGCTGGACCGGGTGCTGCGCGAGGAGGTGGTGGAGCCGCTCGACCACCAGCACCTCAACCACGCCGTGCCCGAGTTCGCGCCCGGCGGGCTGGTGCCCACCACGGAGAACATCCTCCTCCTCCTGTGGCAGCGGGTGGAGGGGCGGCTGGAGGGGGCTCGGCTGGTGGCGATGCGGCTGCACGAGAACGACGACTTCTTCGTGGAGTACCGCGGCCCACGCTGACCGGCGCCACAAACGCAGAAAGCCGCCCGGTGGGCGGCTTTCTGCGTTTGTGCGGTCAGGATGGATGGGCGCTCAGGTGCACCCTGAATCGTGGGGGACGATCTCCCGGGCCGCATTGATGGTGAACCAGCGAAGACCAGTGAGGGTGGGCTGCGCGCAGGCCAGGTAGGTGGCCCCGTCTCCGCTGTCGATCAGGAAGGTGTAGTACTTCGCGTTCGCAAAGGTGGAGGCGCCGCCTTCCAGTTCCGCGATGTCCGACGCGTACTCGTCGTTCTTCTGCTTGTAACGCTCCTGGAGCGTGAAGAGCTGCTTCAGGATCGGCTGCGCCTCCGCTTCCTTGGCCGACTTGGAGACGTTCCCGAATTTCGGGATCGCGATCGCGGCCAGGACCCCGATGATCACCACCACGATCATGAGCTCGATCAGGGTGAAGCCTTTTCGGCCGAGCCGGGCGGGATCAAACGCGGTCATGGTACGATTCTCGGGCAGTGGGAGCGGAGAGGACGGTCCGGCAGCCGTATCAGGAGCGGCTGCCGGGTCGCTACGTCAGGTCAGGCGCGGATCAGGAGCAGGCGGTGGTGGTCGGGCGGGCATCCGTCGCCGCGCCGGCCGCGCTCTGCGTGATGTACATCGCCACGAGACCTGCCGCGGTACCCTGCGCGGTCGGATTGGCGCGGGCGCACATCGCAGTCGTGCTGCCGGAGAGAATCTCGAAGGTGAAGTACGTGGCGTTCGGGTTCTCGAAGCCGGGGAGGCTCGCCGCCATCGCGCCGGCGGCCGTGGTGCCGACGTAGGTGTCGAAC